>NZ_JBHXME010000042.1:0-63712 GCF_042721125.1 Streptomyces sp. NPDC058469 | reverse complement strand
TCCGAAGAGGAGGGAGCGGGCGAAGGGGGACGGCTCGGGGGTGGTGACCTCGACGAGGCGCACTTTGCGGGACTCCAGGTCGCCCATGAGTTCGGGGTCAGGAGTCGCTGAGCGGCAGTCCGGGCGGATTGACCTCGGACTTGGCGACTGCCTCGTTGGAGAGGTTCCAGGCGGCCAGCCACTTGGCGTACTGCCCGTTCTTGATCAGGTAGTTGATGGCGTCCGCGAGGGGCTTGGCGAGGCCGCTGTTCTTCTTCGCGGTGGCCGCGATCAGGCCCTGGAGGGAGGATCCGGCGCCGGAGTACGTGCCTCCGTTGCGGACCGCCTTCGCCGTGCCCTTGGTCGAGGAGACCTGGTAGGCGACCGAGGGGTTCGGGGCGAGGTAGGCGTCGATCTTCCCGGAGGCCAGCGCGAGATAGGTGCTGTTGTTGTCCTGGAAGTACTTGACGGTGAGCGCCTTCTTGCCCTCGGCCGCCAGCTTCTTCTTCCACTCCAGGAGGATCCGCTCCTGGTTGGTGCCCGCGCCCACGGCGACGGTCCTGCCGGCGAGGTTCTCGTAACTGCCGTCGAAGTTCCAGCTGTTGCTCGCCTTCACTGCGAAGCCGAGGTTGTCCTCCCGGTAGGAGGCGAACTCGTACTTCGCCTTGCGCTCCTCGGTGTCGGTGACGTTGGAGAAGGCGACATCGACCTTGCCGCTGTCCAGGCCGATGAAGAGGTTCTCCCAAGTGGAGTTCTTCAGCACCGGCTTGAGACCGAGGACCGCGGCGACCAGGCGGCCGATGTCGGTCTCCGAACCGGTGAGGGTCTTCTGGTCCGAGCCGACGTAGCCGAGCGGCGGAGAGCCTGCGGGCAGGAAGCCGACGCCGATCTCCAGCTTGCCGCTCTTCGCGATGGACTTGGGCAACTCGGCGCTGATCGACTTCACTTCGGCGACCTTGAGTGTCGCCTCCTTGGCGGCACCGTTGGAGAGAGCGCCCACGGTGACCGTGCCGGAGGCGGCGCTGCCGGACGTGGTGGCCGCGTCACTGTCGCCGCCGCAGGCCGCGAGCCCGCCGGCGAGGGAAGCGAGAACGGTTCCCGCGGTGAGTCCGCGAGTGAGTCTGCCGCGAAGGCTGAGAGTAGACATGGCTGTTCCTAGGCTCGGTGTTAGGGGCTGCTGAAGGTGGAAGTGGTGGGAGCGCGGGTGGGGTTCAGAGGACCTTGCTGAGGAAGTCCCTGGTCCGCTCGTGCTGCGGCTTGTCGAGGACCTCGTGCGGCGGGCCCTGCTCGACGATCTTTCCGCCGTCGATGAAGACGACCCGGTCGGCGACCTCGCGGGCGAAGCCGATCTCGTGGGTGACGATGACGAGGGTGGTGCCGCTGGTCGCCAAGTCCTTGATGACGGCGAGGACTTCGCCGACGAGTTCGGGGTCGAGGGCGGAGGTGGGTTCGTCGAAGAGGATGACGCCGGGACGCAGGGCGAGGGCACGTGCGATGGCCACGCGCTGCTGCTGGCCGCCGGACAGCTGCCTCGGGTAGGCGCCGGTCTTCTCGGCCAGACCGACGCGGCCGAGCAACTCGCGGGCCAGCTCCAGGGCTTCGGGCTTGCCGAGCCTGCCGGTGGCGACCGGTGCCGCGGCCACGTTGTCCAGGACGGTCAGGTGCGGGAAGAGGTTGAAGTTCTGGAAGACGAACCCGATCCGGCTGCGCTGGGCGAGGATGGCGCGTTCGCTCAACTCCTTGAGCCTCCCGCCCTGTTGCCTCACTCCGATCAGCTCGCCGTTGACGCTGACGTAGCCGATCTCGGGCTTCTCCAGGTGGTTGATGACCCGCAGCAGCGTGGACTTCCCGGACCCGGACGGGCCGAGGATCACGGTGACCTCGCCGGGCCGTACGGTCAGGTCGACGCCGTCCAACACCCGGTGCGCGCCGTACCACTTGTGGACGTCGTGCACTTCTACGGCGGCTGGTGTGATGTCCGTCAGCGGTTCGACGGTGTTCGTGGTCATACGGCGGCCTCCCTGCGGATGCGGGCCCGCAGGTCGGTGACACCGGTGCGGAGTTTCTGGATCGGGGTCGGCGGCAGGGAGCGGGTGGCGCCCCGGGCGTAGTGCCGCTCGACGTAGAACTGGATGACGGACACGACGCTGGTGAGGACCAGGTACCAGACGGTGACGACCAGGAGCAGCGGCACGATGTCACCGGGGTAGGTGGAGCCCATCGTCTGCGCGGAGCCGAACAGGTCGAGCAGCGAGACGTAGAAGACCAGTGAGGTGCTCTTGATCAGGCCGATCAGCTGGTTGACGTAGTTCGGGGTGATGGAGCGCAGCGCCTGCGGGAAGACGATTCTGCGGAACTGGTAGCTCTTCGGCAGGCCGAGGGCGGAGGCCGCCTCGTGCTGGCCCTGGTCGACGGAGAGGATGCCGCCGCGGACCACTTCGGCCGCGTAGGCCGCCTCGTTGAGGCTGAGGCCGACGACGGCGACGGCCATGTCGGTGGCCAGTTTCGACTCGTCGAAGGAGAAGAAGGCGGGGCCGAAGGGGACGCCGATGCTGAGCGTCTGGTAGAGGGCGCTGAAGTTGTAGAGGAAGATCAGCACCACGATGAGCGGGATCGAGCGCAGTGCCCACACATAGGTCCAGCTCGTCGCGCGCAGCACAGGACTCTTCGAGAGCCGGGCCAGGGCGAGCAGGATGCCGCCGAGGAGGCCCAACACCGCGCTCAGTGCGGCCACTTCGAGGGTGATGACGAGGCCGTCGAGGATCGTCGGGCGCAGGAACCAGTAGCCGAACCGGCTCCACTGGTAGAAGGGGTTGGTCGCCAGGCCGTGGACGAACTGGGCGACCAGAACCAGCACGACCAGGGTGACGATCCACCGGCCGGGCCGACGCAGCGGCTGAACTCGCTGTGCTGTCAGGGGTTTTGACGGGGCATCGGCGGACGGGGCGTCGGCCAGGGACACGGTGGCGCCTGGGGGTTCAGTCATGGCGGGCTCCGGCGGGTTCACAGACCCCGGTCCGTGGCGGTGGACGCGCGACAGCGGGCGGCACGCGCGGGTGCACGGGACCGGGGGCGGGGAGGGGGCTGGCACACCGGCGGGGGCGGGTGTGCGTCAGAGGTGCGTGGGCCGACTGGTCGTCAGGCCCGACAGCGGGCGCGGCCCGGTGCGGTACACAGTGCGCTGCTCACCCGGAGCAGATCGACAGCGCGGTCGGCGACGAACAGGTTGGCGTACGACCGTACGCAGCCCTGCGGGCGGCTCACGGCCGTCCTGGGAGCTGCGTACATGGCGTCACCTGTCACTGTTCCGGCCCCGCAGGGCCTCGCGCTTACCGAAACGTCATCCGGTCCGGTCGTCACCTGGGGCACCCCACCGCGTGCGAGGGTTGCCGGTCAGCAAGCCAGGGCTTGTTGCTGACACTCATGACCGTTCTAGGTCGCAAGTTAAGACAATTGTCCGAACGCATGTCAATGCCCGTCCAGTAAATGGACGGCTCGGAATCCGCTCAGCTGCGACAAGCCCCGGTTTCGTCCGCCGCGTGGGCAGCCCAGTCCAGGATCTGGACAGCCGCGCCGGCGGCCTCCAGGCCCCGGCAGTGGGCATGGTGGCGGCGGGCGATGCCGTCGAGGTCGAGGTGGGTGCCGAAGGCCGGGTGGGCGGCCAAGCGGCGGGCGTAGGCCCACAGGTGGGGGTGGTCGGCGATGCGCTGCACGGCGGCGGCGTCCAGGTGGTTGCGGTGCACAGTGTCGAGTTGCACCAGCGACACCCACAACTCGACGTCGGCGGCGGTGAGTTCGTCCCGGATCATGTGCTCGCGACCGTCCAGCCACCGGTCCAGCGAGCCCAGCGTCTCCAGCAGCCGGCCGAGCGCCTCGTCGCGCTCCTCCTGCTCGACGCCGGCCGCGCCGGCGCGCTGCGCGGCGTCCTCGATGCCCTGCGCGCACAGCCGCTCGACGGCCTCGATCTCCGACTCGGCGCCGCACGGGTACAGCCGGGGTCCGCCCTCCCCGAAGTGCCGGGCGAGGTCGCGCGTGATGTCGGGGGCGTGGGTGCTGACGATCCGGCCGGACCAGTCGTCGCTGAGCACCGGCGCGGCGGCCGGTCCGGAGTAGCGGTGCGCGCTCGCCTCGTAGAGCGGGCGCAGCGCGGAGTGTCCACCACTCGGACAGTCGGGCACGGCGGACAGGAACACGGCCGGACAGCTCTCGTCGAGACCGAGCAGGCTGTGGGTGACGGCGATGCGCAGCCCGTCGGCGCAGGCCGTGGAGAGATGGAGGCGGTAGCGGCGCGGCACGGCGTAGTGCCCACTGCGCGCGTCGCTCCCGATCCGGCCCCGGAACGCGGGGGCGGACCGGGGTGAGGGGATGGCGGCGAGAGGCGTGCTGGACATGGGACTCCCCGGGTACGGGCGCGTGGACGTACGCGCGGCGGAAGCGTCGTCGAGCGGAGGACGGGGCTCAGCGCAGCGGGCTCAGCGCGCTGCAGACCCGCAGCAGATCGATGTGACGGCGGGAGGTCAGAAGAGGCGAACGGCCCACGCGGCTGGTGGTGACCGGCTCAAGGCGCCCCATGTTTCCCTACCTGTTCACTAGGATTCCCTACTGGAGTGTCGATCCGCCGTCGCCCGGGGTCAAGAGGGCGTCCACGGGTCGGGCACCGATGCCCGACCCGTGGACATGCCGGGCCGCTACTTCGCGTACATCAGGGTGCCGAAACCGAGCTGGTCGTAGCCGCCGCTGTCGGAGCCGTAGTCACCTCCCCCGCCCTCGGGCGCGACGAGGTCGTAGTACATGGCCGAGATGTACTTGTCGTCGAGGCTGATGCGCCGGTTGTAGTGGAAGTGGAGCATCGCCCACACCGGGCGGATCTGGCCGCGCGAGGCCGAGGAGACCACCGTCTGGGACGACTGGGCGCAGCTCTGCCCGGTGCCCCAGGTGTAGGTGGTGAAGGGCACGTCGCCGCCGCTGTTGTACTTCGCGACGTACTGGGCGGCCCTCATGAAGCGACGGCTGTCGTACGAGTACAGGTCGTCGCCCTGGTTCCAGGCCATCTCGCAGATCGCGCCCATCTGGCCCATGCCGAGGACGGTGTGGCCCTGGTCGCGGCCCGACTCCTGCCACTGGCCCAGCGCGTAGCCGTCCGAGTCGGTGTACAGGTACGGCACCGCGTGCGCGATGGAGCCGTTGCCCGCACCGGACTTGAAGTACGTGACGGCCTGGTCGTACTTGGCGCTGTCCTCGTTGAGGATCCCGATGGCCAGGACGGAGGCCATGTTGCACAGGTCCCAGTTGGCCCAGTAGTTGGTGATGCAGGCGTCGTTGTGGTTGGTCAGGAAGCTGTTGTTCATCGGGTAGAAGACGTTCGCCATCAGCCCCTGCGCGGCGGCGAGGTCGAACCCGCTGTAGCCACGCATCAGTTCACACGCGTTGGCGAACTGCCAGCCGTACAGGCCGGCCGCGAGGAACCGGTCGGCGTCGCCGCCGATCGAAGTGAGCGTCCTGGACCACGCGTTGAGGATGTTCGCGGCACAGACCGCGTTGGCCTCGGTGCCGCCGACCTTCCAGCGCAGGGCGTTCTGGTAGGCGGCCGCGATGTCGTTGTAGAGGAGGCTGTAGTTCTGTCCCGTGCCGCCCCGGATGATCGTGGCCGTCGCCCGGTTCGTCCAGGTCGACTGGGAGTGGGAGTTGGCGGTCAGCCTGTTCCAGCCGGACAGCCAGGGGTCGGTTCCCGCCGCGACCCTGACCTTGGCCCGGTTGATGTCTCCGGCGTTGTGCAGCATGCCGGGGTGGGTGAACGTGGCCGGGGCCGCGTGCGCGGCGGTGGCCACGGTGGCGCCGCCGAGGGCGACGGCTGCGGTGAGACCACCGGCGGTCTTCAGAAGACCGCGGCGGCTCAACTCGGTTCTGCGGAGGTGCTCGTGGGGGGACGTGCGGCTCATTGCGGTGCATCTCCAATCCGTGAAGGATCAGGTGGGCGTGATGCTCACCTCGTCGAACTCGGTGGTGCAGCGGACCGGTTGACTGCGTGAACAGACCACCAGCCCGACGTGGTAAGGGGCGTCACCGAAGCCGGGGATCTCTCCGTCGGCGAGGAGGGTCCAGGTGACACCGTCATCGGTGGACTGGGCTGCGCTGAAGACGGTCCCGGCGCGCTTCAGCCGCAGCAGGACGGGGAGGGTGACGGCCGCGCCGCCGGTGAAGGCGGAGGCACCGGCCACGGTCTTGCGGAGCATGAGCTGGGCACTGGTCCCGCCGGTGACGATCGCTCCGGCGGCCTGGTCGAACGGCGACAGGGACTTCGCCATGAGCAGCCCCACCCGGTCGGTGGTCACGCCGCTACGGGAGACGATCCGGGCGACGACCTCGCAGTCACCGCTCACGGGCCGCCGTACGAACTGCCCGGTCATTCCCTGACCGTTGGTGTTCAGGTCGACGCCCGCGCCCCGCACGGTGAAGGTGCCGCCGTCGTACGACGTGTTGCCCGGGGTGGTGATCGCCACCACGCCCAGCGTCCCGAAGTCACGGTCGTCGAGCACGGTGTCGCCGAGATCGCCGTACGTCCACGGCGCGGGCGGCGCGGTGCCGACCGTGAGCGCGAGGGTGCCGGTCGCGGTTCCGGAGGCGTTGCCCGCGGTCGTCGCGACCGTGAACTCCCCTGTCTCCGTGGGGGTTCCGGAGACGAGGCCGGTACGCCGGTCGATGCGCAGACCGGCGGGCAGTCCGTCCGCGCTGAACCGCACGGGCTCGTGCGAGGCACGCAGCAGACGCCGGAACGCGGCCCCCTGGTTCGTGAACGCGGCGGTGGCCGAGGTGAGTCGGGGTTGCGCAGGGGTCGGCATCACCGCCTGCGCCCGCGCCGAACGCGGCCCGCGTCCACCGGCGTTGGTCTTCGCGACCGTGTAGTGGTACGTCGTTCCCGGCGTCCCCGTCGCGTCGGTGTACCGGACGCGGGTGCCGAAGCCGACCGGGCCGACACGGGTGGCGAGGGTCTCGTACGGTCCGCCGGTGCGCGTGGCGCGCAGCACCGTGTACTCGGCGGAGAGGTCCGGGTCGGTCCAGGCCAACTCGACGGCGTCGGCGCCGGTTTCGGCCCGTAGGTCGGTGGCAGTGCGGGCGGGGCGAGGCACACACCAGGCCGCGCCGGACGAGGAGGTCACGCTGACGTTGTCGAAGGCGCCGGTGCCGGTCTCGGCGTAGTCCTCGTCGACGCCGAGGCAGGAGGTGAGGGCGAGGCCCGCATACGCGGTACGCCCCAACTCGACCGCGGTGGAGCCGACTTCGGTCCAGTGGGTGCCGTCCGGCGAGATGGCGCCGGTGCAGCGCGCGCCCTTCCGGGTCACGCGCACCCAGTAGGGCGCCCGCAGTCGGTAGCCGTCGCCCGCGCCTTCGACGTACGGCGCCTCCAGCGGGGTCGCCGACTCGGGCAGCGTGCCGAGGTCGGAGATCGGGAAGGCGGCGGAGGTCGTGATCGCCTGCTGCTGGGAGGGCGGTACGGGTGTGCTGCCGGTCGCGGAGATCTCCGCGCCGGTCGACGAGCGTACCGTCCACACCCCGCTCCAGGTGTGCAGCGGCAGGCCCTGGATCAGCATCGAGGCGTGCGCCGCGTCCGCGTCGAGCGAGGCCCGGACGGTGACGCCGATCTTGGAGTACTGCGAGCTGAGCGGCCACACGATCCGCGCGGTGACCGTGCCGTCGCCGCGCAGCGGGACGTGGACGAGACGGTAGGTGTCGGCCGTGCCGCTCGCCTCCAGGACGAAGCGTTCGCCGTCGAAAGCGGCGGAACCGGGGATCTTCACGTCCCCCATGTCCCGGGTCGACCAGGGTCCGGGGAGACCGGCGGAGGCTGCTGCCCATGCCGAACTGCCGCTCCGGCCAAGGGTGTTGGAAGCGGCCACCGTGTAGTAGTACGTCCGTCCGGTGTGCACGTTCCGGTCGGTGTACGTCGGCCGGTCGACGCCGGAGGCGATCTTCTCGTAGCGGCCGTCCGCGTCGGTCGCCCGCAGCACCGTGTAGGAGTCGGCCCACGTCGACGGCAGCCAACTCACCGTGATGGAACGGTCGTTGCCGACCGCCGTGACACCGGCCGGTGGTGTCGGCACGGTCGGTGAGGGCGCCGTGGCGTCGGCGTAGGCGAAGGTGCCCCAGCTCGGCAGGTCGTCGTTGCTGCCCTCGACGACCCGGGTGCCGCCGGTGCCGCGGAAGACGGCGTTCTTCGTGTACGGGGTGTCCAGGCCGCGCACACCGGCGTAATGCGCGTACGCCATCTCGTAGATCGGCGGCAGGGTGCCGCGCGAAGTGGCCGAGACGGTCAGCTTGATGTACTTCCCGGTGCGGTCGAGGTCGGGGACGAAGGGGACGTCGCCGCCGAGGTTGTAGCGGGCGGCGTACTCGACGTTCGCGAGGATGCGGTTGCCGTCGTAGCCCCAGAGGTCGACGCCCTGGTTCCAGGCGACCTGTGCGGCGTCGGCGAGCAGGCCGACGGCGAGCTGTTCGTGGCCCTGGTCACGGCCACTCTCCTGGCCCTGGCCCGCGTCGGTGACGATGCGGTGGAGGACGCTGCCGTTGCCGGCGCCGGCCGCGGCGAAGCGGAGCGCGTCGTAGAAGAGGGTGGGTTCCTCGCAGAACACGCCTATGGCCAGGAGGGATTGAAGGGACGTCAGGTCCCAGTTGCCGTTGGCGTAGAGCGTGTAGCAGGACAGGGCCGGGTACCAGACGCGGAGGAAAGAGTCCTGGCAGCGTGCGATGTCGGCGGCGGTCCAGCCGTCGTAGCCGGTGTGGCGGAGGAGTTCGGCGGCGTTGACGAACTTGAACGCCTGGAGGCCCGCGCCGAGGGGGCCGTCGGCTCCGGTGATGGCGGTGAGCGAGGCGGACCAGGCGTTGAGGATGTCGCGGGCCTTGTCGGCGTGTGCGGTGTCGCCGGTGACGGACCAGATGAGGGCGTTCTGGTAGGCGGCGGCCGAGTCGGCGACGGCCTGGTTCTGGTAGTTGGCGGGGCCGCGTCCCCAGGTGGTGATCTGGCCCGTGTTCTGCACGGCGTACGACGACGAGGAGCGGGCGTGGGCCGCGAGCGCCAAGTAGCCGTCGTAGACCGGGGATTGCTTGGCGGCGACCGCCGCTTTCATGCGGGCGAGGTCGGCGGCGGTGTGCAGTAGGCCGGGGTGGGTGAAAGCCTCGGTGTGGTTCTCGGCGGCCCGGGCGGTGCCGGGCACGAGCAGTCCGCTCGCGCCCGATGCCAGGAGCAGGGCCGCGGTGCCGCCGAGGAAGCCCCGGCGGCTAGGGCCTGTCGTTCGGATCAGGTCGCAGGACAGTGGCGGCAACCCGTCAACACCGCTGAGCGGGGTCTGGTGCGTGCAGTTGCAAGGCGGAGGAGACGTTGTCATCAGCGGCTGCCGCCGCGGGCGACGCGGAGCGATGGGAGTCCCTCCCGGTTGAGCGAAGCCGAGACTGGGGGAGAGTGACGACAACGCGGCAGATGCGCGTGCCAGGCCCCGCGTCTGCGAAAGGATCCGAACGACAGGTCCGAGAGGTGCGGGGATGGTCATGACGCGGCGGCCGCCTCGGCTTCGGCGGTCGTGAGGAACTTCAGGTTCGTCACGTGCTCGTTGTAGAACCACTGGATCTCGTCGGTGGTGTAGTACCAGGAGGGCTTCTTCATCGAGTCGGCGACGACCAGCCCGTTGATCACCAGGTTCTCGAACGTGACGTTGTTGATGGCGTGTTCGGCGTCGTAGCCGAGGAAGAGGGACGGGTTGGCGCGGGTTCCCGTGTAGTTGAGGTTCTTGACGTACACGTCCTCGATGCCGCGGCCGACCGAGGTGTTGTACTTCGTGTTGAACATGACCTTCATGTAAATGACCTGGCCCCAGCGGAAGTCCTCGATCCGGACATCCTCGATGCGCACGTTCTTGATCAGGTTGGAGTCGCCGGGGTTGAGGGCGATGCAGCCCTGGTAGTTCATCTGGGGTTCGCGGTGGTCGAGGATGTCGATGTTCTTGATGACGAGGTTCTCGATCACCTCGGGGGCGTCGCTGTTGCCGTGCGTGCCCACGTTGATCGGGTGGGCGACGTCGGCCCACAGGGTGCAGTTCTTGACGGTGATGTCGCGGGTGTCCCCGTAGTAGTCCCAGCGGTGGCAGTAAATGGCGATGCAGTCGTCGGAGTTGCGCATGAAGCAGCCGTCGAAGGTGATCCCGGTCGAGGAGAAGACGTCGAAGCCGTCACCGTTGCCCTTCGAGCTGAACGCGCGCGCCTTGGTGACGTGGACGTTCTCGCTCTCGGCGAACGTGCCCGCGTAACCGGCCGGGTTGAGGATGATGACGTCCTCGATCCGGATGTCCTTGCTGCCCTCGCTGAGGATGGAGCCGCCGGGGTTGTTGTAGAGCACCCCGCGCCCGATCAGGCGGGACTTCTCGACGTTCTTGAAGTACACCTGCGCGGTCAGGACGGCGCCGCCCGCGAGGTAGACGGTCGTGCCGCTGGGGACGGTGAGGACGTTGCCGGTGACGGTGTGGACGCCTGGGCCGAAGTAGAGGACGTTCGGGTCGTCGGCGGACGGGACGTGGTGCTCGACGCGGTTGGTGATCAGGTGCAGGGCGTCGAACACCTCGTCGTTGATCTGGACGACGACGTCCTTCGGCTCGTCGAGGGTGAACCGCAGGGTGTCGCCGAGGAGTTCGGGCGTGATGCCCAGCGCGTCCGGTCTCACCCGGGCCTTGGTTGTGCCGCCCTTGAGGTAGGTCACCTCGATCTCGACCGAGCCGTTGAAGTCGAAGTACGCCATCGACGAGCTGTAGACCTTGCCCGACCCGGTGGACGCGTTGATCTCCTCGAACTGCGGCCGGTAGATGTCGAGGGTCTGCCAGGTGCCGTGCGCGGTGCTGCGCACCCGCACCTGGAAGCTGGTGTTGGTCGGCATGGTCGCGGGACGCGGATAAGTGACCAGCTTGGGGCGGGAGTTGTGGCCGCCGTCGGCGTGGGCCGCCGTGGCGGTGAGCCCGGACAGTCCGGCGGCGAGCGCCGTGGCACCGGCCGCCTGGAGGGCCGTACGACGGGACAGGGGGGTGTTGTTCACGGTGCGACTCCTTGCAACAGGTGGAGAAGAGGGCTTACTTGAGGCCGCTCGTCGACATCCCGGCGACGAACCCTCGCTGGGCGACGAGGAAGATCAGGAGGATCGGGACGACGTACATCACGGAGGCCGCGGCCTGGAGGTCGGCGACCGGGGTGCCGGCCGAGGTGACGTAGGTGGACATGACGGCGACCGCGAGGGTGGTGCGGTCGGTGGACAGCAGGAGTTGCGGGGCTATGTAGTCGCCCCAGGTCCAGGTGAAGGCGATCACGAAGCTCGCGCTGAGGACCGGCCAGGACTGTGGCAGGAAGATCCGCCAGAAGATGGTGGCGTAGCCGCAGCCGTCGACGATCGCCGCCTCCTCCAACTCCCTTGGCAGGCCCGCGAAGAACTGCCGGAAGAGGAAGACGAGATACGGCGTGGCGGCCAGTCCCCACAGCACCCACGGCCAGTAGGTGTCGACCATGCCGAGCTTCGCGAAGATGAGGTAGGTCGGCAGCAGGGTGATCATCTGGGGCAGCATCATCGACCCGAGCAGGATGCCGAACAGGGTCTTCTTGCCCGGGGCGGAGAGGCGGGCGAAGCCGAAGCCGACCCAGGCGGAGCTGAGGGTGACGAGGGTCGCGTAAGTCGTCGCGATGATCAAAGAGTTGCGGGCGTAGCCGAGGAAGTCGATGAGCCGGTAGGCGTCGGTGAAGTCGTGCCACTGGATGTGCTGGGGCAGCCAGTGCACGGGCGAGGCGGCGAGTTCGGCGGGGGTCTTCAGTCCGGCGAGGACGAGCCAGCCGAAGGGGCCGAGGAACAGGCCCGTGATGGCGACGAGGACGGTGTAGAGGACCAGGCGGCCCGCCCGCAGGCGGACCCGGGGCTTCGCGAACGGGCTGGTGGCGCTCACTTGTTGGCCTCCGGGTCGACGTTGTAGAAGACCACGCCGGACGTGAACCTGAAGATGAGTCCCGTCACGACGAGGATCAGGACGAAGAGCACCCACAGCAGTGCGGAGGCGTAGCCGTAGCGGCCGAGCGCGAAGTACTCCGCGAACACATGCATCATGTAGAGGTAGTTGGACTGCGGGATCGCGGTGACGCCGCCCGTGGTGCCGTCGGGCGCCAGCAGCAGCGGCATGATGGTCTGCACCGAGGCGATCACGCCGGTAACGGTCTGGAAGAGCAGCACCGGTGACAGCAACGGCACGGTGATGCTGCGGAAGGTCCGCCAGGCGCTCGCCCCGTCGATGCGGGCCGCCTCGTGGAGTTCGCGGGGGACGTCCTGGAGCCCCGCCAGCGAGATGATCATGATGTTTCCGGCGGTCCACAACACGCTCATCAGCAACACGTAGCGGGCGTACGGATCGGCCAGCCAGCCCAGGGCGTTGACGCCGAAGACGTTCAACACCCCGTTGGCGGCACCGGAGTTCTGGTCGAAGAGCTGCTTGAAGGCGATGCCCGCGCCCACCGGCGGGACCACGGCGGGCAGATAGAGCAGGGTGCGGAACAGACCGCGCACCTTGAGCGGCCGGTTGACCAGGACCGCGAGCCCGAGCCCCGCCGCGATCGACAACGGCACGGAGGTCACCGCGAAGAGGCCTGTGCGACCGAGCGCGGCCCAGGTCACCGAGTCGGAGAACAACTCGCGGTAGTTGCCGAGGCCGACATAGCGCCAGTGCGGCGAGATGCCGTCGAACGTGGTGAAGCTCAGCCACAGCGCGTACGCCATGGGGACGACGGTCAGCAGCAGGAAGCCGACGATCCAGGGCGAGGTGAACATGTAGAACGCGCGGTGCCTGCGCCCGGTCGCGGTGGTCCGCGGCTGCCGCACAGCCCGCGCCCGCTCGCCGCTCGTGGTCGCGCCGGACCGGCCCGCGACCGAGGTGATCTGATCGGCCGTCATCCCACTTGCTCCTTACCGCGCTTGAGCTGCTCGTTCATGGACGAGTTCAGCCGGCCCGCGAGGGTGTCGACCGAGATCCCGCCCGACATGGCGGCGGGGGCGGCCCGGTTGAAGAGGGCGGCGAGCGCGTCCGCCGAGGCATAGGGCGTGAAGGCGGTCACGGAGAAGTGCGTCAGCTCGGCTTCCTGCACCCTCAACGCCCTCTTCTGGTACGGCTCCTGAGCGGGCATCAGCGGACGCAGGGACTTCAGGCTCGGGATGCCCCAGCCGCTCGACGCGCGCGCCTTGGCCGGCGCCTCCCCGAAGAACCACTCGAAGACCCGCCACGCGGCGTCCTTGTTCTGTGCCTTCTTCGGCATCCACAGGCCGGTGCCGCCCTGGCAGGGGCTGCGTCGCGGGCCGCCCGCGAAGACCGGGGCCTGAGCGAGCCGGGACACCTGTGCCAGCTTCCTGTCGGTGTCGATCATGCCGCCGAGCCAGTAGCCGTCGCCCGCCATGGCCATCCGGCCGGCCTGGTAGGTGGGCCCGTCCCACGTGTTGGGGTCGGGCTGGATCAGGCTCGGGCCGACCTTGGCCCGGCAGTAGTCGATGTACCAGGCCAGCGCCCTGCGGGCCTCGGGGGTGGTGAAGTCGACGCGGGAGAAGTCGCCGCTGAACAGGCTGCCTCCGGCGGCAGCCGTCAACCCGGCGAGCAGACCAGGGGCGTTGAGACCGTTGTAGCTGCCGCCGAAGACCGTCGTCTGCCCGTTCTTGCGTTGGGTGAGCCGCTTGGCGTCCTCCAACCACTGTTCATAGGTGACCGGTTGGGTCTCCGGCGGGTAGGCGACACCCGCCTTGTCGAAGTGTGCGGTGTTGTACCAGTACATGGAGTCCTGGGAGAAGTCCTTCGCCATGCCGTAGCGCGGGCCCTTGCCCTGGGTGTGGCCGTCGTAGCGCCACAGGTCGTTGACCGGATCCAGGTCGCCGGCCTTGAGGACGCCGCTGCCGGCGAAGTAGGGGTCGAGGTTCTCGGCGACGTCCCGGGCCACGAAGTACGGGGCGTCCACGGCGCCGACCCCGCGCACCAGATCCGGTGGAGCGCCGGTGGTCATCATCGCGATCAGTTTGGTGAGGTCGTAGCGCACCAGGTGGATCTTGATGCCGAGGTCCTTGTGGGCCTGCGTGACCTGGTCGGTGGTGATGTCCCCGTCCTTGACCATCACCGTGACGGTCTCGCCCGCTCCGCTGACTCCGGTGGAGACCTGGAGGGCGCAGCCGTTGAGCGCCGCCGCGCCGGCCGCCGTACCGGTGGCCGAGAGGGCGAGAAATCGTCGGCGACTCAGGGGCGCACCAGCACGTGGGCGCATGACCGCACCACCTCCCATAGAAACCGGTTGTCACGCGTTGGGGCAGAGCTTCTTCCGGCTCGGAAACGGCGTCAAGACCTTGGGCGAACTTTCGAAAAGACTGGGTAACCTCGGCGAGACGGCTCTGGAACGCGGTCTGCCAGAAACCGGTTGTCCGCCAAGCATGGCCGAAGTCCCGGGAATCCGATCGCTGAACTCCCGGGAACCCGGCCGCTGTTCGGGCCGTCAGTGCAGGTCGGCGGCCTGCTCGGGGCTTTCGTCGAGGAAGCCGCCCGACTGGTGCCGCCAGAGCTTCGCGTAGGCGCCGTCCGTGGCGAGCAGTTCCTGGTGCGCGCCCTGTTCGACGATCCGGCCGCGGTCGAGGACGACGAGCCGGTCCATGCCGGCGACGGTGCTCAGCCGGTGCGCGACCACGAGTGCGGTACGGCCCTCCATGAGCCGCCACAGCGCTTCCTGGACGAGGATCTCGCTCTCGGAGTCGAGGGCGCTGGTGGCCTCGTCGAGCAGCAGGATCGGGGCGTCGCGCAGGATCGCCCGGGCGAGGGCGACCCGTTGGCGCTGTCCGCCGGAGAGTTTGATCCCGCGCTCCCCCACCATCGTGTCGAAGCCGTCCGGCAGCGCGTCGGCGAACTCGGTGACGTGCGCCGCCTCGGCCGCGCGACGGACCTCGGCCTCGGTGGCGTCGGGCCGGGCGAAGGTGAGGTTCTCCCGCAGGGTGCGGTGGAACATCGCCGGGTCCTGCGGTACGTAGGCGATCAGGCTGCGCAGGTCGGCCTGGCGCAGCTTGCTGATGTCCTGGCCGCCGATCAGGATGCGGCCGGCGTCGATGTCCGTCATCCGCAGCAGCAGCCGGCTGAGCGTGGTCTTGCCGCCGCCGGACCGGCCGACGAGGCCGATCTTCGTGCCGCTGGGCACGGCCAGGTCGAGCCCGTCGAAGAGGGTGTCCGCGCCGGCGTGGGCGAAGGTCACGTTCTCGAAGCGGACGTCGGTGGCGCGGGCGCGCAGCGGCTCGGGCGAGGCCGGGTCGACCACGGTGGGGGGTGCCATCAACAGCTCGGTGAACTGGGCGGCTTCGGTCATCGAGCTTTCCAGGCGCCGGTAGATCTGGTTGAACTCGAACATGATCCGGGTCGCGTTGGTGTAGTACGTGAAGGCGACCACGACCGCCTCGACGCCGTGTTCGCCGCCGCCGAGGGCCACCGCGAGAAGCAGGCCCAGCGCGTTGGTGAGCACGGAGAGCGGCGCGACCAGGGTGTCGATGCGCAGGTTGCCGTAGTCCCAGGAGCGCAGGGTGAGGCGCCTCGACTGGGCGACGCGGGAGCGGTGTTCGGCGGCCTCGCGTTCCTCGGCGGCGAACGCGCGGACCGTGTCCATGTTCATCAGGCTGTCGGCGACATGGCCGGACACCCGGGCGATGGCCTCCTCGCGCAGATCGACGAGTGCCTGACGGCGCCGGATGAGGGGCGCCACGACCAGGGCCGTGAGCGCGAGCATCGCCAACAGGCCTACGACGAGCAGCGGTTCGTAGCGCCACAGCACGACCGAGCCGAACAGCAGCGGCACCAGGCTGCCCACCACCTGGAACGTCATCGTGTCGACGAACTCCTCGAAGCGGGAGGCGAAGCTCAGCACCCGCTTGGTGAGCGACCCGGCGAAGTTGTCGTGGAAGAACGCGGCGTCCTTGGCGAAGAGTTCGTCCATGCCGATCACATACAGGTGCTCGATACCGAGCGCGTCCAGCCGGTTCAGACAGTGCAGTCCGAGCCGCCAGAACACCTCGGCGAGCAGCAGGACTCCGGCGAACCCGAGGACGTACGGCAGTGTCGTACGGACGCTGATGCCCGCGTCGCCGGCGATACGGCCGACGAGCTTGGCGATGATCAGCGGCGCGACGTAGTTGATGCCGATGTTGCCCACGGCGGGCAGCAGTGTGGCGGGCGCGGTCCAGCGGCGGAGCCGGGCCAACTCCCGTCCGTAGTACCGAAGTGCGAGTGACACCGAGCCTTTGCGCGGCCCGACGTCGCGCGATTCAGGCGATCCCATCCCCCACCCCGTGATGTCGACGGCAGCCTGGAATACGGGCAGGCCAGAAGTGGCAGTGTCCCGCGCCGACGCCCGTGCGGTCCAAGCGTTTTTCCCTCAACAGCTGTGATGCGCAAGAGGTTTGCGGGGCCTACGGTGACACCATGTCGACCGACGCAGTGAGCGAGCCCATGCGGCTTCCCGACATGCCGTTGCACGATCCGTTCGTCGTCGCCGACGACACGACCCGCATCTATCACCTCTACACGTCCAACGACCCGTCCGTGTCGGGTGTGGAGGGCGTCGGCACGATGGTCTACCGCAGCGATGACCTGCGCGACTGGACGCGTCCGGCGGTGGTGTTCCTGGCGGCGGAACAGGACAACCTCTGGGCGAGCGAAGGGGGTTGGGCGCCGGAGGTGCACGCATGGCAGGGCAGGTACTACCTGTTCACCACGCTGCACGACGAGCACAGCCCGCTTCCGGTGCCCCCAACCGGCCGTTGGGGTACGCCGTTCCAGCTCGCGAACCACCGGCGCGGCACGGTCACGGCCGTGTCCGAATCCCTGCTGGGCCCCTTCACTCCGGTCGACCCCGCGCGCCCCACCCCGCCCGGACACCTCATGACCCTGGACGGCACGCTGTACGTCGCCCCTTCCGGTCAGCCGTGGATGGTGTACGCGCACGAGTGGCTGCAGACCGTCGACGGCACGATGGAGGCGATCCGGCTCGCCCCGGACCTGACCGGGACGATCGGCGACCCGGTCTTCCTCTTCAAAGCCTCGGACGCGCCCTGGATCGGCGAGGAGATCCCGGCCGGTGTACCCCACCAACTCCCGCCCTACGTCACGGACGGACCGCAGGTGTACCGCACCCCGGACGGTTCGCTGCTCATGCTGTGGTCGACGTACGAGAAGAACGTGCTCGGCGCGGACGGCACCCTCACCGGTGGTTACGTGCAGACCTGTGCCGTCTCCAAGTCCGGTGAGATCAACGGGCCTTGGCAGCAGCAGCGACCGCTGATCCGGAACGACAGCGGTCACGGCATGCTGTTCCACACGTTCGACGGCCGGCTGATGATGATCCTGCACCGGCCGTTCGAGAACGCGCGCGGCAAGCTGTACGAGATGGAACTCGTCGGTCACGAACTGCGGGTGCTGCGGCAACGCACCGACCTCGACGGCGGCGGATGATCCGACGGCCGCTGCTCACTACTCCTTGACTGCCGCTCCCCGCTACTGCTTGACCGCGCCCGCCAGCCCGTTGATGAAGAACCGCTGCAGCACGATGAAGATCACGACGATGGGCAGCAGGGTGATGACCGACCCCGCGCACACCAGGGTCCACGCGGTGGAGTTCTGGCCGATGAAGTTGAACATGCCCACGGACAGGGTGTGCAGTTCGGGGCGGGAGAGGGTGAAGACCAGCGGGATGAAGAAGCTGTTCCAGGCGTTGATGCAGGCGAACAGGCCGACGGTGGCCAGCATCGGTCCGGACAGCGGGAGCATGATCCGCCAGAAGATCTGGTGGAAGTTCGCGCCGTCCACGCGGGCCGCGTCCTCAAGTCCCCGGTCGATCGTCGTGAAGTAGCCCATGAAGAGGAAGGTGCCGAAGACCATCCCGCCCGCCGACTGGACGATGACCACCGACCAGAGGGTATTGAGGAGATGGAGCCGCTGGATGAGGTCGAAGACCGGGATGATCGTGTAGCCGTGCGGCAGGAAGAGCGTCACCCCGACCAGGCCGAGCCAGAGTTTCTTGCCGGGGAAGTCGGTGCGGGCCAGGACGTAGCCCGCCATGGAGGTGGCGAGCAGCGTCACGATGACCGTGCCGGTCGCGAACAGGACCGTGTTGACGAAGAACCGGCTGAAGTCCGCCTGCGTCCAGGCCTCGCTGTAGTTGGACCAGTGGAATTCGGACGGGATCGGGTTCAGCCCGCCGGAGAAGAAACCGTCGGTGCTCTTGAGTGAACTGCCGAGCGCCCACAGGAACGGGTAGAGCCAGATGAGGCCGCCGCCGAGCAGCGCGAGATAGAGCAGCCCGCGTCGGCCTTGGCGCAGGCTCAACCTCGGTCGCGGGCGCGGACGTTGGGACATGGTGGACATCGACGTGACCCTTTGCTGGTTGGCGGCCGTTCAGTGGTTGGCGGCCGTGCGCCGTCGGCTGATCCCGCGCAGGGCGAGGACCTGGAGCGCGGAGAAGACGATGAGCAGCAGTCCGTAGAGGAACGAGGCGGCGGAGGCCAGGCCGATGTCGGGCTGGGCGGCGGCGCCGGCGGAGCCGCCGAAGGCCAGGTGGTAGATGTAGGTGTTGACGACCTCGGTGGCGAAGTAGGGGCCGCCGCCGGTGAGGACCTGCACCAGGTCGAAGACCTGGAAGCTGCCGATGAACGCCAACACCACGATGACGACGCCGACTTGGCGCAGCATCGGGATGGTGATGCGGAAGAAGGACTGCACCGGTCCGCAGCCGTCGAGCTTCGCCGCCTCGTACAGCTCGGCCGGGATGGTCTGCAGTCCGGCGAGGAAGTAGACGAGGTTGTAGCCGAGGGTGTGCCAGATGCCGATCGCGATGATCACGGCCAGCGCGGTGTGCGGGTCGCCGAGCCAGTCGATGTGCCCGTCGGTCACCCCGGTCTTGGCGAGCAGACTGCCCGCCGAGTCACCGAAGTTGGCGAGCATGAGCTGGATGACGACGCCGACGACCGCGGCCGAGGTGACGACGGGGATGAAGTAGACGGTCCGGAAGAACAGCGCGAACTTGAGCTTCGGGTTGTTCAGCACCAGCGCGAGCGCCAACGCCAGCAGGAGCTGCACCGGGACGAGCACGAAGGCGTAGACGAAGGTGTGCTCGACGGCGCCCCAGAAGATGCTGTCATGGAGGATCTGCCGGAAGTTGGCGAGGCCCACGTAGTCGCCCGGTTCACCGATGCCGTTCCAGCGGTAGAAGGTGTAGCCGAAGGACGCGAAGATCGGGTAGACCACAAAGGCCAGTAGGAGCAGCGCCATGGGGGCGAGATAGAGGTACGACCATTTGGCGGCGCGGATACGGCGGCCGAGGCCTGGGCGGGCGGCGACCGGGGGCGGAGTCGGGGGTGTTCGCCGGCGCGCGCGGGTGTCGAGGAGTGACATGGTGACGGCTCACGCCTTCTTCTTCGTGGTGTACGGCTTGGTCGGGTCCCAGTCCGCGAAGACGTAGTCGGACGTGCTGACCTTCTTGCCCTGCTTGGCCACCGCGGCGACCGCGTCGGACAGGAGCTGGAACTTCTTGTCGGCCAGGCCGCTCAACGCGCCCTGGACGTCCTTGATCTGCCCGGTGTAGACGCCGGTCACGACGTCACTGATGTCGGGCTTGGGAGCGCCGGGTGCCACGCCGGCCAGCTCCGGGTTGCGCACCAGGGGCACCGGGCCGCGCAGCACCTGCCGGGTCAGGCCGATGAAGGCGGCGAAGGGCTCGGAGTCGATGCCGGCCGGGTCGTTGTCGGCGGGGTGGGCGGAGACGCCGTTGAGGTCCTGTACCCAGCGGCGCCCGGCGGCTGGGGACGTCAGCGCGTCCAGCCACTGGAACGCCTGGTGCGCCTTCTTGCTCTTGGCGGAGACCGCGGCGAAGGAGCCGTTGCCGACCGGATCGGCGTAGTAGAAGCCCTTCGGGGTCGCGGTCGGCGAGGGCAGCGTGACCAGGCTGTAGTCGGTGAACTTGTGCTGGGTCCACTCGGGTTGGTTCCACACGCCGCCGACGGTCATGCCGAACTTGCCGCGCTCGAAGAACGCGCGGGCCGCTTCGTCGGACAGGCTCACGGAGTTGGGGTGGAAGAAGCCGCGCTTCTTCCATTCGACGAACAGCTCCAGGAAGTCGGCGTACGCCCGGTCGGTGCCGAACGTCCACTTGCCGACGCGGTAGTCCATGCCGGTGCCGGGCACGGTGGGGGCACCGCCCGGTGCGCCGGCGCCGCGGACGAACAGGTCCAGCCACCAGGCGAGGACGCCGATGCCGTCGGCGTTGCCGAAGCCGAAGCCGTACGACTTGCCGCCGCTCTTCTTGGTGATCGTCTGGGCGGCGCTGGTGACTTCGTCCCAGGTCCTGGGGATCTTGACGCTGCCGTCGGGGTTCGTCAGCCCGGCCGACTTGAAGACGCCGTGGTGGATGTAGAGCTGGAGCTGCGGGCCCGAGCCCTTCAGCGGGGCCGAATAGACCTTGCCGTCAAAGACGTTGGCGCCTTCCAGGAAGGTGCCCTCGGGGAAGCGTGACTGCCATGCCGGGGTCGCCCACTCGTCGAGCGGGTGCAGCCAGCCCTTGGCGACCTGCTCGGCGACGCTGGGGACCTGCGGGATCATGAAGACGTCCGGCGGGTTGCCGCTGCGGTTGGCGAGCGCGACCAAGTCGGCGTACTTGGCGTTCTGTTGGGTGGTCTTCTTGACGCTGACGTCGCCGTGGCCCTTCTCGAAGAGCTCGATCTCCTTGTCGACCCAGGGGGCTTGGGTGACGTACCAGTCCCAGTAGGTGAGCGCGTCCGCCGACGAGGAGGGGGAGCCGGAGCCGCATGCGCTCAGGCCGCCGCCCAGTGCGAGGGTGCCGGCGCCGAGCGCGGCGGTGCGCAGGAGGCCGCGTCTGGAGACGTACGACGAAGTCATCTGGTGTTCCTCCGAGGCGGAGAAGAGGGATGCGGTGGGATGCGAAGGGGATGCCGAGGGATACCTAGCGATGCCCAGCGGCATGTAACGTTCACTGAACCGTTTACAGTAACCGGGACGTTAAGGGGACCTCTCACCGTCGTCAAGAGGTTCGGCAATCCTGGAGAAGTTCCGACAGGTACCTGCAACCGGGCCGTAGAGAAACCCTCGCCAGTTGTGTAACTTCTTCATCGGTGTTACTTACATCGGCTGTTCACCGGGGCGAGGAGAAGCAGAGCATGGCTCAAGGTCGGGGTTCCGCAGGCCGGGCGACGATCCGTGACGTGGCATCACGCGCGGGCGTGTCCGTCGCCACCGTCTCGCGGATTCTCAGCGGGGCGTACACAGCTCCCCCGGCGACTCACGAGCGGGTCATGCAGGCGGTGCACGACCTCGACTACGTGGTCAACGCCAACGCCCGCTCCCTCAACACGACTTCGGGCTTGATCGCGATGGTGGTCAACGACATCACCTCGCCGTTCTTCATGAACGTCGCGTCCGGAGTGGAGGAGCAGGCCGTCGCCGACGGCCGGGTCTGCCTCGTCTGTTCCACCCAGGGCGTCCCGGAGCGCGAGCTGTCGGTGATCGACCTGATGCGCCAGCGCGGGGCGGAGGCGATCATCCTGGTCGGCGGCATGGCCGAGACCGAGGAGCATCTCGCCCAACTCACCGCCGCCGCCGAAGGGTTGGACCGGGCCGGGGCCCGCCTGGTGCTCTGCGCCCGGCCGTGGAAAGGCGGCGCGAAGGCTCCGGTGGACGTGGTGGAGTGCGACATGGAGAGCGGCGCCTTCGCCGCCACCAGCCATCTGCTCTCCGCCGGCCACACCCGGGTGGCCCACCTGGCGGGCCCGCACGAGTTCAGCGTGGCGGGCCAGCGCCTCGAAGGGTACGAACGGGCGCTGCGCGCACACGGCGTCAAGCCCGACCCGGCGCTCGTCGCCGAGAGCGACATGACGCGGGAGTCCGGCTACGAGGCGGCCTGCCGCCTCCTGACCGACACCGACGCCACCGCGATCTTCTGCGCCAGCGACATGAGCGCGGCCGGCGCCATCGCCGCCGCCCGCGACCTGGGCCGCTCGGTCCCCGACGACCTCTCCGTGGTCGGCTTCGACGACATCCCGCTCGCCGAGGACCTCTACCCCCGGCTGACCACGGTGCACGTCCCGCAGCAGGAGCTCGGACGCTCCGCGACCCGTCTCGCCCTGCACCGCCGCCCCACGGATCCGCCGAGCCGCCGTGTGGTGCTCGGCTCGCACGTCGTCGTACGCCAGTCGGTGGCGCCCCCGGCCCGCCTCAACACCGTTGGAAGGGTGGACAGTTGATACCGGAGGACCGGCTCCTCTCCCCGCACACCGGCTGGACCCGCGCACACTGGGAGGCGCTGGCCGACGCCCAACTGACCGCCGTGCGCCCGTACGCCACCGACCGGCACGCCCTGCTCCGTCTGCCGGGCCCCGCCAGCCGCAACGGCCGGCACAGCGACGGCCTCGAAGGCTTCGCCCGCACCTTCCTGCTCGCGGGCTTCCGCCTGGCCCACTCCGGCGACAACGACCCGAACGGCCACGCCACTTGGTACGCCGAGGGCCTGACCGCCGGCACCGACCCGCACTCCCCCGAGCACTGGCCGAGCATGCGCGAGTGCGGGCAGGCCAAGGTGGAGTGCGCGTCGGTCGCGATCGCACTGCACGAAACGCGCCGCTGGATCTGGGACAGGCTGGACGACGGCGTACGGCAACGGATCGTCGCCTGGATGACGGACCTGCTCGGCAGTGCGGTCCCCGACAACAACTGGGTCTGGTTCAGGGCGATCACATCGGCGTTCCTGCGTTCGGTCGGCGCTCCGTGGAGCGCGCCCGACATCGACCACGCGATCGCCCGCACGGAGGCCTGGTACGCGGGCGACGGCTGGTACTCCGACGGCGGCGGCACCGGCGGCGCGCTCCGGCACTTCGACTACTACTCGGGCTGGGCCATGCACTACTACCCGCTCTGGTACTGCCGCGTCTCCGGCGCCGACGCGGACCCCGCCCTGCTCCCCCGCTACCGGGCCCGGCTGCGCCGCTACTTGGACGACGCCCAGCACCTCGTGGCCGCCGACGGCGCCCCGCTGTACCAAGGGCGCTCCCTGACGTACCGCTACGCGATGCTCTGCCCGCTGTGGGCAGGCGCCGTCTTCGACGCCACTCCCCTGCCGGCGGGCCGTACCCGCCGCCTCGCGAGCGGAGTCCTACGACACTTCACCGAGGCCGGCTGCTTCGACGGGCGCGGGCTCCAACCACTGGGCTGGCACGGGGAGTTCACAGCCATCCGGCAGCCGTACTCCGGGCCCGGCTCGCCGTACTGGTCGAGCAAGGGCTTCGCCGGGCTGGTGCTGTCGGCGGAACACCCGGTGTGGACGGAGAAGGAGGAGGCCCTGCCGATCGAGACCCGGGACGTACGGCGGACGTTGACCGCCCCGGGGTGGCTCGTCTCCGGCACGGCGGCGGACGGGGTCGTACGCGTCGTCAACCACGGCAGCGACCACGCCGCCGGTGACGGTGTCGACCCCGAGGCGGACGACCCGGTCTACAGCCGCCTCGCCTACGCCTCCCACACCGCCCCCGACAGCACGGAGGCGAGCCTGAACGACCCGCTCGACTCGCACATCGCGCTGCTCGACGCCGACGGACGCCCTTGCCACCGCCGCCCGTTGACCCGCCTGCACCTCGGCGTGCGCACCGCCGTCTCCCGCCATCGCGCGCACTGGCCGGTCGGCCCGGTGCCCGCCCCGTACGCCCACGATCCCGCGCCCGAGTTCCGTACAGGTCCATGGATCACGACGGCGTCCGTGCTCAACGGGCCGCTGGAGGTACGGCTCGCCCGGGTCGACGGTCCGGTGCAGGAACCGTTGCGGCTGCGGGTCGGCGGCTACTGCCTGGCCGACACCGAACCGCCGCTCGTGCACGAGGAGACCGGACCCACCGCCTGGGTGCACTGCCCAACGGGCCTGTCCAGCACGGTGGTTGGCCTGCGTGGCTTCGACGAGGGGGGCATCGTCACCGCGCGGGACGCCAACGCCTTCGGGCCGCACTCGGCGACGCCCTGGGTCGCCACGGCGGCGGAGGTCCAACTGGGCACGGTGTACGCCGCGTTGGTCTGTCTCTCCGGGGTCGTCGAGGGGCCGGGTGCCGCCGAGGCCGTACGTCTGGAGGTCTGTCGCGACGGTGACGGCACCGCCCTCGCCTCCGTCACCTGGCCGGACGGGACAAAGGACAACGTCCGCCTGGAGCCGCCGAGTTGAGGAACGGAACGGCGTGGGGCGCGGGCTGTCAGGGGCCCACACCCCACACCGGGATCACGTGCCGTCGATGAGCCTGACGGCGAGATCGGGGCTGAACTGCCCGGCGGCCACGGTCGGGGCGATGCCGCACTGCCCGTCGGAGTTGCCCGGTGTCTTGACCCACAGCAGGAGGTCCTCGGCGCCGCCGACACGTGGGGTGACGCCGAGTTTGCGTCCGGCGGGGTTGCACCATTCGCCGTTGGAGCCGTTGCCGTTGCGGCTGGTGTCGACCGCGAAGTGGGAGGTACCGCCGAGCGCCGAGTTGATCGAGTTGCCGTAGGTCTCCGAGGACGGGGTGGTGTAGAAGTTCGAGACGTTCAGGGAGAAGCCGCGGATGTTGGCCACGCCGGCTGACCTCAACCGGCTCGCCATGGTCGCCGGGTCGACCCAGTTGGTGTGTCCGGCGTCCAGGTAGGCCCAGGTGTTGGGGGCTTTCTGCTGGAACATCTGGCTGGCGTAGGAGAGCATCGCGAGGCGGTCGCTGATCTGTGCGCTGGTCAGGCAGCTGAAGTCCGAGAGGGCGTCCGGCTCGATGACCACGACGGCGGGGTGGGCGCCGACGGCTGCCGCGAAGGTGGAGATCCAGGTGCGGTAGGCGGCCACGCTGCCCGCGCCGCCGGAGGACTCGCCGCCGCACGCGTCCCGGCCCGGGATGTTGTACGCGACCAGGACCGGCAGTTTGTCGTGGCTGTCGGCGGCGCCGACGTAGCCGGACACGGCCGGTCCGATCCCCGCACTCTCGTTGGCGAACCAGCGGGCGATCGGCTGGGAGGCGATGGCCGACTGGATGCGCGCGGCGCGGGAGTCGGAGGGGTTGTTGCGGACCCAGACGGCCGGGCCGGAGTCGGGGTTGGAGTAGAAGCCGCTCGTCAGGGAGACCGGGCTGGCCGCTGCCGCCGAACCGGCCGCGAGGAGCGGCAGCGGCGCAACGAGCAGACAGATCAAGGCAGTTCGGAGCGAGACGGTCTTGAGCGAGGCGGTTTTGGACGAGACGGTCCCCAGGGGGATGGTTTTGAGCAGGGCTTTCCAGCGCATGGTGCGTCCCTATCTCTCGGGGCGGGGCTGCCGCGGGCCCCTCGGCTCGGCCCCGTCCGCGCTCGTCCAAGCGCGGGCGGAGCCACGGCGGTGCGGTCGTTCGGACCGCGGTGCTCAGCGCGCGGAGTCGGCGGCGAAGGTCGCCACCCAGGCGAGCGCGGAGTTCCAGTTGATGGCGATCTCGTTGGTCGAGTACGAGTAGATGTCGTCGATGTAGCAGGTGGCGGGGGCGCAGCCGACCAGGTTCTGCTGCGCGACCGGGTCCTGAAGGGCTGAGTCGGGGCCGCCGGCCAGTGAACCGGGGGGCGGGCTGGGCAGGTTGGGGTCGATCTGGTGGGCCCAGACGCGGTTGTGCTGGTTGTGGCTGACCTGGGTGCCGTAGCCGGTGACGAAGGACTGGTTCAGGGCGTTGCGGCCGAGGAGGTAGTCCAGCGACTCCAGGACGGCGCTGCGGTAGCTGTCCCGGTGGGTGAGGTCGTAGGCGGTCGCGATGACCATGGCGTTGTTCGCGGTGACGCTGTTGGAGCCCCAGACGTAGGCGCCGTCGGTGGGCAGGTTGGGGTTCGGGTAGCCCTGTGACCGTTCGTCGCGTACGAAGCCGTCGGCGACGGCGAGGACCCGTTTGCGGGCGGCGGCGACCATGCGGGCGGGGAAGCGGCCCGGCAGCCGGACGACGGTGAGGTCGGCCAGCGCGCCGGTGTCGCGCCAGGAGAACCCTGCCGGGGTGATCTCCGTGTCGATGCGGAACAGGTAGGCACGGTCGTGCGTGGTGGCGTACAACTCCGTTGCGGCCCAGGACAATTCGTCGGACACGTCCGTGTCGGCGTACGCACCGCCGCCCACGCTGTCACTGCTCGGGGCGTACACGTCGGGGTGGGCGAGCGCCGCCTTCCACGCGGTCTCGGCGGCTGTCAGGCAGGTGTGGGCGAAGGCCGCGTCGTAGCGGACCCAGACCCGGGCGCACTGGGCGCCCGCGGCGGCCAGGTTGAGGGTGGCGGCCGTGGACGGCGCGTGCAGGTAACGGGGTTGGGAGTCCTGGTCGGGCCGGGTGGGCAGGGCGGTCCAGGCCAGGTCGTGGACCTTGTGGTGGACCATGCCGGCCAGCGGTTCGCCCGCGGGCACCTGCATGCCCAGCAGGAACTCCGTCTCCCAGCGGGACTCGTCGAGCACGTCCGGGACGCCGTTGTGGTTCTCGGGGATGCTCAGCAGTCCGTCGCGCAGCCCGGCGGTGTCACCCTCGGCACGGGAGCGTTCGTAGGAGTCCATCAACTGCCAGTCGGTGAGTGCCCCGTTGACGACGTACTTGCCCTGGTCACCCGCGTCGTACCAACCGCCCTGGACGTCCAGGGAGTAGTCGCAAGTGCCGGGCAGGCAGGGCACGTCGGTGTCGCCCTTGTTGGGTGCCACGCCGACGTGTCCGGCGGGCCGGGCGTAGGCGTCGCCGGCGTACTGGGCCTCGATGGGCGTGCCGCTGCGGACGTCGTAGAAGTAGCCCAACGCGTCCTTGCGCAGGGACGTGTAGGGGTTGTCCTCGACGGCGAACGGGTGGCTGGTCGCGTCGCCGACCACCAGCGTGTATCCCGTACCCGCCTTGCGCACCGAGCTGAAGTCGGCGATGTGCACATGGTCGCCGGAGGCTGCGTCCGTGCCCTGGACGTGGGTGCGTCCCGTCCTCACGGCCTCACCCGAGTCGTCGAGCAGACGCCAACTCACTGGCTTCGACGAGGCGTTGATGATCGACGCCTTCTTGGGGCCGTCGACCGCGTAACCGTACTGGTTCGTCCGCACCGGAGATCCGAAGTCGCGTCCGCCGCCGGGGGCTGTCGCGCCGCCGGTGAGGGAGACGTCGTCGAGGCACAGGGTGAACGCCTGGGCGGCGCCGCCCTGTTGGAAGGAGAGCTGGGCATGCAGGTTGGCCGCGGTGGAGTTGCCCGTGAACTGGAAGGTCTTCGGTGTGGTGGTGACGGCGGCGGTCTTGTTCAGGGTGGTCGTGAACGGGGCGGCGGGGAGCTGCAGTACGGCGTGGATCGACACGTCCCGGGTGGCGGAGGCGGTGAAGCGCAGGGTGTAGGGCTGGCCGGCCTCCAGCGGGATGTCGTTCTGGCCGATCATCGAGTCCCAGACGTTGACGGTCCCGGCGGGGACATCGGCGCACAGGCGGCCCGAGTTGACGGTGGACGGCGTGTTGCCGCTGCTCCACCAGGAGGTCTTGCCGTTGTCGAACGTGCCGTTGAGCACCCGTTCGTAAGGCGCGTCGGCGGCCTGCGCGGACGCCACGGGAATCCCGGGAAGCACGGGGGTCGCGGCCAGGGTGGCGACGGTCAGGGCGGACGCGAGGAGGATCGCGCCCCATCTGGTCCTGCGGAATTCGGTCCTGCGGAATGCGGCTCTGCGGAAGCTGGTCCTGCGGAACATACCGAGCCCTTCTCGGTGACAGGGTCGGCTCGGTGCGGCGTCAGTGCCAGATGGTGGGTGGGGGCGGCGAAGCTGTCAAGTCTTCACGCACAGGAGTCTTTTCCGCGTCCGGACCCTTCACAGACTGAACGTCCCGCTTCTAGTCTGCGACTGTTAGCGCTTCCAGTTTCCATCGGAGGCATCGCACAGGAACCGGCCGAACTGTGGCGTCAACCCAGTTCCATCCCAGGTCAGCACCGACACGCACGTCGAGGACGAGGGCACTCCGTTTGTCACCGCTCTCGGTTCCCCGGGTCAGTTTCCCTCGGCTTCTCGAAGACGGAGGTTCACCTCAGTGAGCACGTTCGATCCCGGCTTCCTGTGGGGCGCCGCCACATCGAGCTACCAGATCGAGGGCGCGGTCACCAAGGACGGCCGGGGCCCCTCCATCTGGGACACCTTCGCGGCCACCCCGGGCGCCGTCCGGGGCGGTGACACCGGAGCCGTCGCGGCCGACCACTACCACCGCTTCCCCGGGGACGTCGCGCTGATGGCCCAACTCGGCCTGCGCGCCTACCGGTTCTCCCTCGCGTGGCCCCGGATCCAGCCCACCGGCTCCGGCCCGGCCAACCAGCGCGGCCTCGACTTCTACCGCCGTCTCACAGACACCCTCCTCGACCACGGCATCCAGCCCTGGCCCACCCTCTACCACTGGGACCTGCCCCAGCCGCTGGAGGACGCCGGGGGCTGGCCGGTGCGGGACACGGCCGAGCGGTTCGCCGAGTACGCCGCCCTCGCGCACGAGGCGCTGGGCGACCGCATCGCCCGCTGGACCACCCTCAACGAGCCCTGGTGCTCGGCCTTCCTCGGCTACGCCACGGGCCGCCACGCCCCCGGCCGCCGCGAACCCGCCGCCGCCGTACGCGCCGCGCACCACCTGCTGCTCGCCCACGGGTTGGCGGCGGAGGCGATACGGGACGGCGACTCCCACATCGGCATCACACTCAACCTCACCCACGTCACCCCGCTCGGCACCGAGCCCGCCGACCTGGACGCGGCCCGCCGTATCGACGGCATGCAGAACCGCCTCTTCCTCGACCCGCTGCTGCGCGGCACCTACCCCGACGACGTGCTCGACGACCTCGGCGAGGTCACCGGCACCGGCCACATCCGCGACGGCGACCTGAAGCGGATCGGGGCTCCGCTGGGCCACCTGGGCATCAACTACTACGCCCCGATGCTGGTCGCGAGCAGCACGACACCGGCCCCATCCGCCTATGTGGGCTCGCCGTTGGTCCGTGTCGCCGACGGCGGCCGACCCCGGACCGCGATGGGCTGGGAGATCGACGAGCGGGGACTCCTGGGCCTCCTCCTGCGGCTCAAGGCCGACTATCCGGCCGTACCCCTGTACATCACGGAGAACGGCGCCGCCTTCGACGACGTGGTCGAGCACGACGGGGTGCACGAGGCGGTGCACGACGCGGACCGTATCGCCTACCTGGACGGCCATCTCCGTGCCTGCGCACAGGCGGTCGGCCACGGTGTGCCGCTCAAGGGCTACTTCGTCTGGTCGTTCCTCGACAACTTCGAGTGGTCCTTCGGCTACGGGCCCCGCTTCGGCATCGTGCACGTCGACTACGCGACCCAGCGCCGTACGCCGAAGGACAGTGCCCACTGGTACGCCGAGGTCATCCGGCGCGGCGGCCCGTGACTCCGTCAGCGCTTACAGTGCTGCTACCGCCCACCCCGTCCCTACGAACTGGAGTCGCCCCACATGACCACACGGCCGCCGACGCTCGACGAGGTGGCGCTGCGCGCCGGGGTGTCCGTCGGAACCGTCTCGCGTGTGATCAACAACCGGCGGCACGTCAGCCAGAAGGCGCGGCAGGCGGTGGAGAGTGCCGTGGCGGAGCTGGGCTACGTGCCCAACGTGGCGGCCCGTTCGCTCGCCTCGCAGCGGCGCGGCGCGGTGGTGCTGGCGATCTCCAGTGACGATCCGGCGCTGTTCGCCAACCTCTTCTTCGCGGAGGTCATCACCGGCGTGAACGCGGTGATGGAGGAGACCGACCTCGAACTCCTGCTGATCCTGGCCGCCAACGAGCGGGGGCGGGCCCGGCTCACCCGCATCCTTCAGTCCCGGGGCGCGGACGGCGTCATGCTGCTGGCCCTGCGTGAGAACGATCCGCTGGCGAAGGTGGCCGAGGCGGGGAACGTCCCCGTCGTGCACGGGGGCCGCTCCCTGGAGCGGGGCCCGCGCTGGTACGTGGACGCCGACAACCGGGGCGGGGCCCGCGAGGCCGTGGAGTACCTGATCTCGAAGGGCCGCCGTGCCATCGCCACCGTCACCGGCCCGCTCGACATGCACGCGGGTGTCTCCCGCTACCTGGGCTTCCGCGAGGCGGTCGCCCTGGCCGGCCTCGACGACCACCGGGTGGCCCACGCCGACTTCAGCGAGCTGGGCGGCGCCGCGGCGACCGCCCGTCTCCTCGACGAACACCCGGACCTGGACGCGGTGTTCGTCGCCTCGGACGCCATGGCGGCGGGTGCCCTGCACGTCCTGCGCGAGCGCGGCCGGGCCGTCCCCGAGGACGTCGCGGTCGTCGGTTTCAACGACATCCTCACCGCCCGGCACACCCAGCCCACCCTGACGACGATCCGCCAGCCCATCGTCGCGCTCGGCAGCGAGATGACCCGGATGCTGGTGCGCGTGCTGGCCGGCGAGGAGCCGACGCCCCTCATCCTGCCGACGGAGCTGGTGATCCGGGAATCCGCGTGACACGGCGGTCGCGACCGTCCGGTCCCTCGCACGCTCCGTAAGGCGCACACCAAGAGCCGTACAACTAATCCCCAACAACAAGTGTCTCGTAGGGCAACAACACTTGTCCCGGGGGGGATATTTTGATCAAGGTAAGCGTTGTCGTACCCGTCTACAACGCCGGTTCCTACATTGACCGTTGTGCGCCGTCGCTCGTCAACCAGAGCCTGGGGGCCGACGCGTACGAGGTCGTGTACGTCGACGACGGGTCGACGGACGACTCCGCCGAACGCCTCGAACGGCTGGCCGAGGAGCATGCGCACGTCCGGGTCTACCGGCAGGAGAACTCCGGCTGGCCGGGCAAGCCGCGGAACGTGGGGGTCGACCGGGCCGAGGGGAAGTACGTCCAGTTCGTCGACCAGGACGACGAGTTGTCGTACGAGGCGTTGGAGCGGCTGTACGCCCTGGCGGAGCGCAACGGTTCGGACATCGTGCTGGGCAAGGTCCACGGGACGATGCAGGGACCCAGCAATGTGTTCAAGCGGACGGTCGAGCGGTGTACCGCCGCCGACGCCCCGCTCTTCGAGAGCCTGACGCCGCACAAGATGTTCCGCCGGGACTTCCTGCGGGAGCACGGGATCCGCTTCCCGGAGGGGCGGGTCAGGCTGGAGGACCAGCTGTTCATGGCGCGCACCTACGTACGGGCCAAGACGGTGTCGATACTCGGCAACTACCCCTGCTACCGATGGAATCGGCGCGAGGACGGCGGCAACAACAGCAGCCGCCGGATCACCGCCGACGACTACTACGGCCACCTGGACAAGGTCGTGGAGGCGATCAAGGAGGGCACTCCGCCGGGCGACCTCCAGGACCGGCTGCTGCGCCGTTCGTACCGCGTGGAGCTGCTGCGGCCGGTGAGCGAGCCGCGGGTGCTGCGGCGCACCGGGAAGGACTTGGAGGAGTACTTCACCACCGTCCGCCGGATGGCGATGACGAGCTATCCGCCGGGGGTGAGCGAAGGGCTCCCGGCGATCAGCCGGCTGCGGGCGGAACTGCTCGTGCAGGACCGGCTGGAGTCCCTGGTCGAACTCGCCCGCCGCACCGAGCAGATCAAGGCGCACGTCGAGGTGGACGACCTGCGCTGGCGGAACGACAAGCTGGTGATCCGGACCCGGGTCGGCATGGTCCGGGCCGACGGCGAGCCGCTGACCGTCGTGGAGCGCGGTGGCCGGATGCTGCTCGACCCCGAACTCCTCGACGGCATAAGGGGAGCGGAGAACTGGGAGGTCCCCGACCCCTTCTCGCACGCCTACGGGGAACTCATCGTGCACGACACCGCCGACAACCACTGGTGGTATCCCGACGGGGAGTTGACCCCGACCCTGGAACCGCTCGGCGGAGACCGCCACCGGGTCGTGGTCACCGGCGAGACGGTCATCGACCCGCTGACCCTCACCGGAGACGCGCCGATGAACCCCGGTTCCTATCAAGTCTGGGCCAGCGCACAGCTGTTGGGCGTCGGGCGCCGCCCTCGGCTGGCCGCCGCCCCAGGCAGTACCCGCATCCTCCTCGGCACCGTCGCCGTCGGCACGCCCTCGCGTCTCGTCTCCCCCACCTGGGCCGGCCCCGGCGGCCAACTCCGGCTCACCGTCGGCACACCCGGCCGGATCGGCACCACCCGCCGCGTCCTGCTCCGCACCACCGCCGACCACCGCCTCCGCCACGGCGTCCGCGAGGTACTGCGCCGCCTGCCGCCCGGCGCACGCCGGAACATCCGCGCCACGGCGCGGCGGGCGGAGGGGTGGATGCTGGGGTAGCGGGGGCGGCTGCCGGAAAGGCGCGAGGCCGAGGTGGTCATCTGTGGCCGTACCGCCACCGGCAGCCCTCCGGTCCGGTCGGCGCCCGGACTGCGCAGGTCGTGCGCGCCGCGCGCCGCGCCGGGGCTGGCAGGCGCCGATTCGGATTCCGATCTTCGGTTCCCCCGCTCGCCGGAGACCGGGTAAACCTGGTCGGCGCCGGTCGAAGACCTGGTGGCACGGTTCAGGCGCACTTGTACAAGGTCAGCATCGGCTCGTCGGCGGACACGGTGACGCCGTAGGTCGCGGGGGCGACCGCGGTGCAGTCCGAGTACACCCAGCTGTTGATCTTCAGGGTCTCGGAGGCGTCCTTCCCAAGGGCGGGGGGACTTTTGGGTCTCGGCTCGCCGGCTGCCGGGCGGGGGCCGCTCAGCAGGGCGAAGCGCAGACGGCCCTCCGCCACGAGGTGCTTGTACGCGGCGAGGGTGACCGGACTGGTCGTACCGGAGTAGCCGCCCAGCGGGAGGACGGGCAGGCCCTTGGCGTAGATGTAGGGCGCCGCGGTGCTCCAGCTGTCGGCGGAGAGCGTGAACTCGGCGTTGCCGTTGTGCTGTTCGACGTAGGCGAGGAGTCTGCGCTGCCCGGCGGTCAGCGAGGTGGAGTCGGGACCGTCGGCGGCGCCGATCGCGACGGGAGGCCCCGCGTTCGCCTCGAAGGCCGATCCCGCGTACCGCTCGTCCAGTACCGAGAGCGACCACGCCGTCGGTGCGGCGAACATCGCGACGCATCCGGCCAGCAGTCCGGTGACTGCAATTCCTGGGCCTCCGACACGTAGGCCTCCGATCCGTATGCTCCTGGACGCGCGGCCCAGGGCCATGACGGCGATGAGCGCGGCCGCACAGACGACCGGGATGAGCCAGGGCGCGAAGTCGGTGTGGTCGGACGCCAGATGAACGGTCCAGGCCGCCTCGGCGGCGATGACGGCAGGCAGCACCCAGAGACGCCAGCCGGCGCGTGCGGTGCGGTGGGCACGCCAGAGTTCCACGGTTCCGGCGGCGGACAGGGCGGCGATCGCGGGGGCGAGGGTGGCGAGGTACGCGTTGTGGGCGAAGGAGAAGGAACTGAGCACGGCGGCCGTCGTGGCCAGCCAGACGCCCCACATCAGGTAACCGGCGCGGGCCTGATCGGTGCGCGGGCCCTTGCGGTGCCGGACAAGACCGGCGATGAGGCCGAGCAGTGCGAGCGGATACAGCCAGCCGATCTGCGTCGTGTACGAGGCGTCGCGGAGCAGCTTGAGCCGGCCACTCGACCCGGTTGCGGGGGCCTCGGCCATCCGCGCGGCATCACCGCCTCGCGTACTCGGGCCCTGGGCTGCCGAGTTCGGGCCTTGCGATCCGCTCGCGGCCTCGGAGGACGGAGGTGCCTGCCCCTGCCCCTGCCCCTGCCTGGAGCTCTGGCCGGCGCTCCCCTCGCGCTGGTCGCTCCGACCGTCGCGCGGGGACCCGCTCCCGGGCCCCCCTGACGTTCCGTCATCCGCGCCACTGATCAGACCAGGATCGAAGCGGTTGAAGCCGTTGTAGCCGAAGACCATCGAGAAGGCGCTGTTGCCGGTGGAGCCGTCGGCGTACGGGCGTGCGTCCTGCGGGGTGAAGGTCATCAGGGCCACCCAGGACAGAGACACCGCGAGCATCACCGCACCCGCGGCCAGCAAGTGCCCCGTCCGTCGGCGCAGAGTGACCGGCGCGGCCACGAGGTAGCCGACGAGCAGCGCCGGGACGATGATCCAGGCCTCCATCATCTTGGCCTGGAAGCCCAGTCCGATCCACAGGCCGCTGAACAGCAGCGGACGCAGCCGGGCGGTACCTACGGCTCGCTGGTACTGGTCCGCCGCGAGTGTCAGGCACATGACAGCCATGCCGTCGAGCATCGCGTGTCCGAACATCGAGACGGCCACCGGTGTCAGTGCGAGCGAACCGGCGGCCAGCAGTCCGGCCGCGGGCCCCTGCCAACGACGGACCATCCGGTACATCGCCAGCACCGAGACGACGCCCTCGACACACTGCGGCAGAGTCAACGCCCAGGCGTGGAAGCCGAAGACGCGGGCGGAGAGGGCCTGCGGCCACAGGAATCCACCGATCTTGTCCAGCGTGATCGTGGCCGACGGGTCCAGCGCCGTGAACAGGAAGGCCTTCCAGCTCACCGACATACTGCGGGCGGCGACCGAGTAGTAGCTCGCATAGCCGCTGCCGGTGATGTTCCAGGTGTACAGGAACGCGGCGAGGGCGGCGATGCCCAGCAACGCGGGCCGGGCCCATCGCGGCTGGTCGGCGGGTGACCGCCAGACATGTCGGCGGGGGCGGGATAATCGGTCGTCGGATTCGGTGACGGTGGACGTACCGGATTCGGTGATCGAGGTGGTCATGATCGCGGCCAGTGCCTTTCGACTGGGACCGAAGCCAGGCGCGCAAACGTTGTCATTGCGCGCCTGGCACCGACGCTCCTACACGAAGTCACTCCCCCGCGCGAGCATCACGCGAGGTCACACATCACGCGAGATCACATCGTCCGTTCGACGACCTTCGATGCGTACGCGCTCATCCAACAACTTGGCGAAATTCGCCCAGATCTCGGCGTATTGCAGGGCGAGATCCACAACCAGGGCTCCGCAATGACTCGGTACGGCGGCCGTCAGGTCCGCCCACTCCCTCGTCGCAATCTCGTTCTGCTGCAGCAGGCGCAGAAGATGCCGCCCCTCCTCCTTGTGCCGTAACGAAGGATCTCTCAACAGCTTTTCCACTACAGAGGCGGTGTCCGCCGAAGCCTGGTGCGGGAAACGGTCCGCCCGGGGCTTGGTGATGTGTGCCATCGCCTCGGATCGCGCCTGTCCATCGGTGGTCTCGTGGCGCTCGGCGACCGGGGCCCGACCGGATTCGAGCCGTTTACGGACGTCGCTGACCGTCGCGGGCGAGATGCCCGCGTACCGTGCCACCTCGCGCAGAGAGGCCTGCGGGCGTTCGGCTATCAGTTCGGCGGCCCGTCGCCTGCCTTCCACGCTGCTCAGAGGGCGCACCTTCCCGTCCCTGCCGACGCGCGCGTCGAGTTGGGGGGCGATGCCACTCGTACGGCGCCGGATCGCCGCGACAGCCTTGGCCCCGAGGCCGGCCGCGCGTGCGATCGCGCGGTCCGACATCTGCGGATGCGAGGCGATGATCCGACCGGCGGCGGTGCGGCGATCGGCCAGCGACAGGGGAAGACCGTGCGAGACGTTCGATGCGACCGAGCGCAGGAACGCGTCCTCCGGTGATCCGTCGAAGAACTCGACTTCTATGGTGTGCTGACCGCGCAACCGGGCAGCCAGCAGTCGGTGCATTCCATCGACGACCCTCATGGTGTGCCGGTCGACAAGAATTGCGGGAATGGGTGAGTCAAGCTCTGCGAGTCGCGCTACATGCTCTTCGTCCTGCCCCTGAGAACGGGGAGAATCTGCGGGCTTGAGTGATGCGATCGGAACAGGGAATGAACTCCTCTTTCGTTCAATTGGATCCCATGTCGAGCCGCTTTCTACGGCAGGGCTTTCGGAATTTGACTCCAGTGTGCGGACTGACTGAATCAATGTATTCACCCCGTTGTATTTCGGCTTGCCGTATGCCTGTCGCCCTCTACGGGCGCGTTCACCACCTTCGGCCTACCGCTCCCCCAGACGTTCGTCCCGCTCACTCCCATTCAGAACCGGCCCGCGCGGGCCGCGGACGGGGCCGAACGACACGCACCCCACACAGCCCTCCGCATCCCCACGGTCACAGAGCACCGGTCCTCTGACATCGTCCGGTTTCCACTGCGCGCTGTCGACCGTACGAACGAAGAAAAAAAGTGTCGACCAAGTCTTGACTTATCCGACCTGAACCCTCTGGCCGCGCATCGCCCGATGAGTGAAGGCCGGACGGGCACAAGCGAGGTACACAGGCGGTAACGGAACTCCTGATTCAACCGGCCGGAGGCGCCCAAGACATTTCAGCGGAATTTAATATTCCTTCCGCTTCCCCGGCCCTTCACTTCCCGTGATGACCCGCCCGAACCGGTGCGGTGGATTCTCCGTATCGGCGAAGTTGCGCAGTCGCTCGATCGGCGTGGCTCTGCCTACGATTCACTCCAGGTTTTCGGGCAAGGGGCCCGGGTCCGCAGGGGGTGGTTGGGATGGTCGCTGGTCGTGTGGTGCGCTTCGACAGCTCGCGAGGTTATGGATTCATTGCGCCCGCTCACGGCGGGGAGGATGTCTTTCTGCACGTGAACGACTTGCTGTTTTCCGAGCCCTATCTACGCTCCGGCATGATGGTTGAATTTGAAATCGAAGACGGCGAGCGCGGCCTCAAGGCAACCGGCGTACGGCTGGTCCAGGACCCGGGCGAGGGTCCGCCGGCTCCCCGCGCGGCGGACGAGGACGACTCCCTGTGCGATGTGCTCGCCACCGAGGAGTTCGCCCGGGAGGTCACCGAGATCCTGCTGGCGGAGGCGCCGTCGCTGACCGGTGAGCAGATCCTGCAGATCCGTGGCGGGCTGACGCAGTTCGCCAAGAACCACGGCTGGACCGAGGGCTGACGCGACCCGATGAAGGCTGTCAGCGTCATCGGAACGGGTGCCATCGGCACCTCCGTCGCACTGGCCCTGACCCGTCGGGGCATCACAGTGCACCTGGAAGACGTGAGCGCGACCGCCGCCAGGACCGCCGAAGCCATGGGAGCGGGTTCGGTACGCGCACCGGACGGGCGCGTGGATCTCGCCCTGATCGCCGTGCCTCCGGCACACACCGGCGCGGTGCTCGCGGACGCCCAACGCCGTGGCCTCGCCCGCGCCTACACCGATGTCGCCAGCGTGAAGGCGCAGCCGTACGCCGAGATCGACTCGGCCGGTGCCGATCCGTCGACCTTCATCGGCGGCCACCCCCTCGCGGCCGCCGAACGCTCGGGACCGCTCGCCGGGCGCGCCGACCTGTTCGCGGCACGGCCGTGGATCCTCACGCCGTCCGCGCGCACCGACCAGTCCGTGCTGAACCGGGCCCTGGAGCTCGTCTTCCTGTGCTCGGGTGTGCCGGTCATCATGGACGCCGCCGTCCACGACCGCACGATCGCCCTCACCTCGCACGCCCCCCATCTGATTTCCACGCTCATGGCGGCCCAGCTGGCGCAGGCGCCGGAGGCCGACATCCGGGTGTCGGGTCAGGGGCTGCGGAACGTCACCAGCATCGCGGGCGGCGATCCCGTGCTGTGGCGGGACATCCACGAGGCGAACGCGGACGCGCTGGCGGACGTGCTCGACGCTTTCGCCACCGATCTGACCCTGGCCGTCGATGCGCTGCGCGCACTGGGCGGTTCGGACCCGGTGTTGCGGAAGCGGGCCGAGGCCGGCCTCGACGCACTCCTCGAACACGGCAGTCGCGGGCGCGCCCGGGTGGCGGGCAGGTCGGGTGCGCCATCGGCGGAGATCGCCCGGCTCTCCGTGACCGTGCCGGAGCAATCCGGCACGCTGACAAGGCTGTTCACCGCCGTCGACGCGTTCGGGGGCCGTATCGAGGACGTACGGCTGGAGCAGGCCCAGGAGCTGCCGTACGGAAAGGTCTCCCTGTTCGTACGGCGGACGTCCGCCTCCGAGCTGTCCCGGCTGCTGACCGCGGACGGCTGGGCCGTCACCCTCGCACCCGCCGCGGCGTCCTCGCCGGAGAGTGCCGCGCGTTCCGCTTCCCTCAATTCCTGAGCCGCGTGGGCCGCTGAGAGTACGCCCGGTCGTCAGCCGCGGCCAGCCCGCCGGAGCACATGCCGAAGCCCCGCGCGGGGCCGTGGAAGCGTGAACTGTGGCTCCGCGCGGGGCCGTTGAAGCACTGATCGGAATGCGGGGGTGTTCAACCGCAGCACTGCCTCAGTTGAACACCGCGGTCCTCTTCGCAGCGGTGAAGCCGCCGACCTTGTCGATGACGTCGGGGCTGTAGAGGCGGAGCGCCTGCTGGAGGGCGAACTCCGCCATGTAGCACCGGAAGTCGTCGACGGACTCCTCGGCGAGGTTCAGCATGTGGCGGTTGGCGAGGACGGCGGGACTGCGCAGTCGGTCGAGGCTCCGCTCGACCGCGATGTCGAGTTCCTCGCCCTCGTGGACCTCGTCGAACACCAGCCGCGCCTCCGGCTCGGTGGCCCGCAGGCGTCGTCCGCCCAGGATCAACTGCCGGGCGAGGCGCGGGCCGACGGCCCTGATCAGCCGGAAGTCGGAGGCGCCGGGAATGATCCCCTCCTTCGCCGCCGGGAGGCTGAAGAAGGCGTCCGACGCCGCCAGCACCTGGTCGAACACCAGGAGGATCTGCGCACCGCCACCGATGGCGAAGGTGTCCACCGCGGCGATCCAGGGCTTCTCGACCGTGCGGGACCACCGGGTCGTCGCGCCGTCCTCGACGAGGACCCCCCGAAGGATCTTGTGGATGTAGCCCAGTTCACGCCGCAGCAGGAAGTCGACCAGTGAAATGCCGCCGCCGTGCAGGGACTTGAGGTTCACTCCCGCGCTGAACACCCTTCGGCCCCGGTAGCGGGGGTGGATCATCTCCCCGCCACGCAGCAGACAGACCTCCACCGAGGGGTCCAGCAGCGCGAGGTCGACGGCGGTCTCCATGTCGTCGATCTGCCGGTCGTCCTCCGCGTTCAGACAGTCGGTACGGCACATGGTCAGACGCGCCGCACCATCGGTCCGCTCCAACCGCACGGAGCCCAGGTCGGCCGTGCCGGTGGCGAGGAAGCCGGGCAGCAGCCCGAGGGCGCGCGGGGTGGGACGCAGCATGGCGTCGAGCAGGTGCCGGCCGGCCGACGGAGAGTTCAGGACCGCCCGGAAGAAGATTCCCTGGTCGATCTCGTCTCCTTCCTTTTCCGCCTGCGGCCGGCCCCGCTCGGTCGCGAGCCGCTCGGCGGTGGGCACCAGGCCGGGAAAGGCGGTGGCGGCACTCGACGCGAGCCGGTCCAGCCGCACGGAGCGGGTCCGGCCATCGGTGAGCTCGTCGTAGACGGCGTCGGCGTGCGCGTCCATGAACGCGGCGCGCAGGCTCCGGGCGGTGTCCGTCGCCGACGCGGCGGCGGCGCGCTGTCCGGGTGTCCTGAGGGCCGGCTCGGGCAGGGCGGCGAGCAGGTCGTCGGTCCGCGCGCCGGCCTTGGCGAGCACTTCGCGGGCCCGCGCCGGCTCGGCCCGTACGTCCCGGAGGTCGTTCCCGGCCTCCATGTCCCCGTGGTCCGCGCTCACGAGCGTGCTCCGACTGCGGCGGCACGGCGCAGCGCTCGGTCACAGGCCGCGAGGTGCACGCCCAGGGCCTCCTCGAAGGTGGTCGTGGGCGCGTCGAGCAACAGCTGTCGGCGGATGGCGAGTTCGGTGCCAGAGACGGCACCGGCGCGTTCCTCCGCGGTGGTCGCCGCGGTCACCGGGTCGTCCGCCAGTTCGTCGACGAGTTGCAGTGCCAGCGCGTCGGCCGCCTCGACGGGAGTGCCGAAGAGCACCGCCCGGCGGATGGCGGCGGCGCTCGCCCCGTACCGGGCGAGCCGGTAGAGGGCCATGCCGGGCCAGGTCGCGCCGTCCTCCACGGACACCACCAGGCGCGCCGAGCGCGTCGCGATGCGGTAGTCGGTGGTCAGCAGCGCGTCCAGAGCCGCTCCGCCGCAGTTGCCGTCGGCGACCGCGATGGTGGTCGCGGGCAGCCGCTCCAAGCGGCGCAGCACCCGCTCCCACTTGTTCACCAGCGGCACCGTCACCTCGCGCGCCCAGGACCCCTCGGGTACGCCGGAGACGTGGATGGTCGCGTTGCCGTGGCCGGCGAGGTCCTCGACTCGGTCGCAGAAGGCGCCGACGGCCGCGATCGTCTCGGTGGACAGGGGACGCCGTCCGTCGACGCACAGGACGCGCTCCGAGGTGTCTGCCGTACCTGTGGTGCTGCTCATCCGCTTCTCCGTCACCACTGCACCAGGGCAGTCTCGATGGTCGAGCCAGGGCCCATGGTCATCAGTACGCCGTAGTCCCCTGCCCGGGTCACCCGCTCGGTGAGCAGCCGTTCGTAGGAGAACAGGAAAGAGGAACTCGACACGTTGCCGTAGTCGCGCAGGACGCCGGTGGTGTGCCGTACGTCGTGGCGGGTCAGACCGAGGTTGATTCGTACGGCGTCGATGACCTTCTTGCCGCCCGAGTGCACCAGCCAGTGCGCGATGTCGCTGCGGCGCAGTCCCGCGCCGTCCAGCAACCGGTCGATCACCTGCTCCGCGTTGGCGCCGACGACGTACGGCACCTGGGGGTCCAGGTAGAAGCTGAACTTCCCCTGGTCGTCGTCCCAGTCGTAGCGCATCGCGTCGACCGCCTCGGTGATGAGATGGCTGGCGAAGCCGAGGATGCGGGGACTGCCCGCTGCGGAGGGCGGGCCGCCGGGCGCGCCGGAGGTGACGTACGCGGTGTCCGGGGTGTCGGCGATCAGGGCGATGGCGGCCGCGCCGTCGCCGAACAGGCTGTTCACGACGGCGGTGCGCAGCGTCGAGTCCATGACGTACGCCGCCGAGCAGGCCTCGGTGCAGAGCATGACGGCGACCTTGCCGGGGTTGGCGACGGCCCAGCCGGCGGTGGCGTTGAGCGCGTTGAGTCCGGCGTTGCAGCCCATGCCCACGACGTCCACACGGCTGGTCGCGGCGCTGATTCCCATGTCCCGGATGAGCAGGGCGCTGATACCGGGGGTGAGGAAGCCCGTAGTGGTCACGCAGCACAGGTAGTCGATGTCCGACAGCTCGATGCCGGAGTTCTCGAGACAGGCCGTCACGGCCCTGGCTCCCATGTCGAGGGCGACTCGCTTGTGCTTGGCGAGGAGCGCGCCCTGGGCTTCCGGAGCACGTGTGCCGTCGGCGGCCTCGGGCGGGATGGTGAGGTGGCGCCGCTCGATGGCGCTGTTGAGGAAGACGGAGCGGACCTTGGGATCCGTGATGCGGAAGAGGTCGAGCAGTTCCGGCTGACTGTACGAACGCTCCGTGGTCGCGGTGCCGACGCCCGCGATCCGGGCGGAGCCCGTCGTGGGTTTCGCGGCGAGATCCGGACGGTCCAGAACGGCGGTGCCCGGAAGAATCGTTGTGATGGTCATCGGAAAGTCCACCCCCACATACGGGTTTTGCTGTGGATGAGATATTTCGCTGTGAACACCGCTGCTCCTTCCGGTGCGTTGAAGGGCCACCACTGGCAACTAGTAACTATGACCCGGCGACAGGGAAATAGGAGAGTGTTCAACTGCGGCAATCCCGGACTGAACGCACACGCTGGAATCATGGGATCCTCTACCTGTGCTGATCGATACTGCGCGTCTTCGACTTCGACGTTTCCAGTCTGCCGACATACCGGCGTTCGCGGCCTATCGCTCGGACCCCGAGGTCGCCCGTTATCAGGAATGGGACTTTCCGCTGTCCTTCGAATCGGCGGGACGACTCGTGCGCAGATACGCGCGGAGCGATCCCGCCGGGCCTGGATGGTTCCAGTACGCGGTCGAGCTGAAGGCCGACGGATGCCTGCTGGGAGATGTCGCGGTGAACCGGCAGCCCGGCGGCGGTGAGGCCGAGATCGGATTCAGTCTCGCCCGTGACCGGCAGGGACACGGGTACGCGAGCGAGGCCGTACGTGCTGTGCTGGACGACCTGTTCGGCACCGGCCTGCGGACGGTTTCGGCGGAGTGCGACGTACGGAATCAGCGGTCCGCACGGCTGCTTGAGCGGATCGGTTTCGAGTTCGAGTCGCAGCGGGCCGTCTTCCTACGGGGAAAACGGGAATGGACCGACCTCCAGATGTTCACCCTGTCCGCCGAGAAATGGGAAGGCCTCGACAAAGGCTGAACACCTGGAGATCGGTGATGACGGTCAGAGCATTCGGAGAGCAGTGATCACGGCCGTCCCGTCTGCGCTTTCACAAAGCGGGCCAGCCGCGTTATCCCCTCTTCTATCTCCTGATGCGAAAGATAACTGACGGACAGGCGAAGGCTGTTGTCGCCGGCGCCCCCGAGATGGAAGTACGACATTGGCGTCCAGATGACCCCGAATTCCTCTGCCGAGCGAATCAGTGCCGCGTTGTCGACGCTGAACGGCATGTCGACCGCCAGGAAGAATCCACCGCTGGGCTCGTTCCATCGAATACCGAGCGCGGTCCGCTCGTCCTCCGGGAAGTTCCGTTCGAGCTCACGGAGGGTGACTCGCATCGCGTCCCCGTAGTACGCGGCGGTACGGGTGTTGAGCTCCGAGGTCCGCCCGTCCACGGACAGGAGCATGCCCGCCGTGACGGCCTGGCTGACCGGGGAGGTGTTGACGGTCACCATGCTCTTGATCTTGGTGAGTTCGTCCGCCAGCAGCCCGCCGTCCCGCGCACCGTCGACGACGGGCTGGTCGGCCACGACGAAGCCCACACGGGCACCGGGGAAGAGGGTCTTGGAGTACGAGCCCAGGTGGACGACCCTGCGTCCGTGGTCCAGGGACTTGAGGGTCGGCAGCTGGTCTCCGGGGCTGACCATCCGGTAGGGGCTGTCCTCCAGGATCAGGATGTCGTGCCGCTCCGCCAGGTCGAGAAGCTCCTGCCGCGTACTCAGGGGCATGGTGGTACCGGAGGGGTTCGAGTGGTCGGGGATGACGTAGAAGGCGCGAGGGCGTCTGCCGCGTGCCCGCTCGGCGAGGAGCGCCACCTCCAGATCGGCGCACTGGAACCCCTTCTCGCCCTCGTCGACCGCGCGTACCTCGACGTCCAGCAGCCGGGCCGCGCCGGTGATGCCGACGTAGCAGGGGCTGGAGACCAGCAGGACGTCGTCGGGTCCCGAGATGAGCGCCCGTACCGTGAGGAACATCGCCTCCTGACAGCCGACGGTGACCACGATGGACTCGGCCGGCACGTCGATGTTCTCGTCCTTGCGCAGCGAGTCGGCGATCAGTTCCCGGATCTGGCCGCCGGTGGGGCCGTACTGGAAGAGGGCGGAGCGGATCTCGGCCGGTGACGCACCGCCCTCCTCCAGGTGGTCCAGGTAGCGGCGGAGGTAGGTGAAGATCTGCTCTGTCTCGAAGAAGCCGTCGTAGGGGCGGCCGGGCGCGAACGAGATCGCGTCGGGGTAGCGGTGGGTGATCTCGTTGAGGAAGTTCATCGTGTCCAGCACGGGGTCGGACACGCTGCCGTGCAGGTCCTGCTTGCGCAGGGCGGAGGCAGGGCGGTTGTCCCATGCCGTGGCCGGGACGGGGTCCGACGGTCCGTGGACCCCTGCCGTCGCCCGGCCGGGTGTCTCCCGCGTGTACGACGGTGTCATGGCCGGTGCCCCGGTCGGCCCGGATCCGCTCGCCGATCGTCCACTCACCGGCGGTTCACCCACCGGCGACCGACTCACCACAAGCTCACCCACCGGGGACTCGCCCGTCGGCAGCTCGCCACCCGGAGGCCTGCCCACCCGTCGAGGGACCGCTTCCGCGACCGTCGCCGTACCGGTGAGCAGCATCGCCTCCTTGAGCTCGTCGACGACGATGCCCAGCACCCGCCGCACGCCCTCGGCCTGTCCCACGGCCAGGCCGTGCAGCACCGGTCGGCCCAGGAGCACCGCGTCGGCGCCCAGGGCCAAGGCCGCCAGCACGTCACCACCGCGGCGGATCCCACCGTCTATCAGCAGGAGGCAGTCACCGGCCACCGCCGCCGCGATCTCGGGCAGCACGTCCAGCGTGGCCGGGGCACCGTCCAGCTGTCTTCCGCCGTGGTTCGACACGACGATGCCGTCGGCCCCGGCTGCCAGGGCGCGCCGCGCGTCGGACGCCGTGAGTACGCCCTTGACCAGTACCGGGAGCGAACTGATGGAGTGCAGCCACTCGATCACCGACCAGTCGAGGGCCGGATCGAACTCGGCCAGCGCGTGTCCGCCGGGCGAGGCGAAGCCGTCCCCGGCCAGGTTGGCCGACGCGATGCCCTCCGGCAGCCGGAAGCCGTTGCGGATGTCACGCAGCCGGCGGCCGAGGCGGGGCGCGTCGGCCGTGAGGACCAGTGCCTCGAAGCCGGCCCGCTCGGCACGCTCGACGAGACCTCGTGTGACATCGCGGTCCCGGAAGCAGTACACCTGGAGCCAGAGCGGGGCGGAGCCGGCCCGGGCGATGTCCTCGAAGGTCCGCCCGGCGAAGGTACTGACGATCAGCGGCAGGCCGGCCAGACCCGCGGCCCGGGCGGTGGCGACCTCACCCGCCGGGTCGGCGAGCGTGTGGTAGGCGAGGGGCGCGATGCCTACCGGTGCCGCCCAGTCGCGCCCCAGGATCCGGGTGCCGGTCTCGGGCCGGTGCACACCGGTGAGTACGCGCGGACGCAGCCGTACCCGGTCGAAGGCCTCCTCGTTGGCGGCGAGGGTCCGCTCCCGGCCCGCGCCGCCCTCGATGAAGTCCCAGACAGCGGGCACCAGTTCCGCACGGGCCAGGGCTGCGTAGTCGCCCAGGGTGTGCGGTCCCCGCGGGCCCTCGCCCGGCCGCTCGCTCACCCGGCGGCCAGCCTGTCGCGTTCGACGGCCTCGTACAGGGCCCGGATGTTGGCGCTGCCGAAGCCTCGGGAGCCCTGGCGCTGGATGAGCTCGAAGAAGAGGGTGTTGCGCTCGTAGGGCGACCGGCTGAACAGCTGGAGCAGATAGCCCCATTCGTCGCGGTCGGCGAGTATCCGGGTGGCACGCAGCTCCGCGATCCTCTCGCGCATTCCGGTGAACCGGTCGGCGAGCATCTCGTAGTAGGTGTCCGGCGTGCTGAGGAACTCCACACCCCTGTCCCGGAATTCGCGTACCGCCGGGATGATCTCGTCGACCAGGAAGGCCAGGTGCTGGACACCGGGGCCGCCGTTGCGGTCGAGGAACGCGTCCAGCTGTCCGGGGCTCTTCGTCGGGTCCGGTGCGACCAGGGTGAAGGTGACCCGGCCGGACGCGCTGCGCACGACGATCGAGTCCATCGCCTGGTCGCCGACCGCGACGTACTCGGAGGAGTAGGGGGACATCCCGAAGGCGGCCCCGTAGTAGTCGGCGTAGTCCTTCAGCGCGTTTCCCTCGACGCAGACCGCGACGTGGTCGAGCAGCCGGACGCGGCCGGTTTCGGCGTTCTGCGCCACTGGTGCGGGCTCCCAGGCGGGCCCGGCGGGCCAGGCGTCGGGATCCCGGGGGTGCGGCACCAGCGTGTGGGTGACACTGCCGAAACCGGACACGACCGGGTTGCCGTAGGCGGGGGCGAACGACTCGGCGCCCGCCGCGAGGGCCGCGTCCCGGGTCTCCGTCACGTCGTCACAGGTCAGCGCGATGTCAGCGATGCCGTCCCCGTGCTGGTCGAGAAACTTCCAGATCCCGCGGCCCGAGGTGACGATCAGCCGGGTCTCCCCCTGCCGCAGCAGGATGGAGCTCCGGTCGGCCTCCACGCGGTCCGCGACCCGCGTGAAGCCCATTCCCGAGACGAAGTAGTCGATGGTGGGCGGCGCATGACTGGTGTACAGCTCGATGTGCGCCGTGTCGTGCACTGGCATGGGGGTACCTCCTCAAGGACCGACGGCCCGGCTGTCGTTGGGCTACCAGCGCCATTCCTGCTGGCCGTAGAGGTGTCCGGCCTTGACGCCGCGGTCCTTGCACCAGGTCATGAACTCGTCGATCTGCTTGATCTGGTACGTGTCCTCGGTGTACGTCGTCGCCATGACGTGGCCCAGCCAGGGCTCCTCGCCCATGGCGTACACGTATGCCTCCTTGGCACCGAGTTCGACCATGATGTCGGCGGCCTGCGCGGCGTTGGAACCGGACAGTTTGCGGGAGTTGCTCATCTTCTTCGTCACCGGCTTGGTGAGCAGCGCCTGGTAGAGCCAGGTGAGCGGGGCGCCGTCGCACTCCATGCCCAGGAAGGCCATGTCGGCGGTGCCCAGGTGTCGCTTGACGTAGCGGTAGAGCAGCGGGTCGATGCCCGAGGAGTCCGCTCCGATGAAGACCTTCTTGCCCGCGAGCTCCGCCCAGTACGTGGACTTGCCGCGGATGTCGAGGTCGCAGTGCTCGCCGAGGAACGGGGTGGCGGTGACCTTGCCGCCGGGGAACTCCACCTCGTCGAAGTCGTCGACCTCGATGACCGGAAAGCCCTGGTGCTTGAGCATCAGCGCCATCGACGGGTCGGCCAGGTTGCCGCGCGAGGCGCGCGGCACCACGACCGATCCGACGCGGCCCCGCAGTTGGAGCAGCGTCTCCAGAACGATGTGGTCCTGGTGGCCGTGTGTGATCACCACGAGGTCGATGAAGTCGGGCAGGTCGTCCAGGGTGTACCGGTCGCCCGCGGTGTTGTCCGCGCTGATGAACGGGTCGGTCACGATGGCGGCTTCGGGAGTCTGCAGCACCAGGCAGGCGTGTCCGAAGTAGCGGATCCGGCCGCCGGCGTCGATGTGCCGGTCCTCGGCCAGGCTCGGCTGCTCGCTCAGCATCCCGGACAGCCGTGCGGCCTGGGCGTCGTCGAGTCCCAGGGACTCGCGCAGGTGGGACAGTGTGGTGGGCCGTACCCGGGACGTGAACAGCTCTTCCAGGCCCGCGTGCCGGAAGGGGATCGCCAGCTCCAGCACGTCCGGGGAGGGCAGGCGCGGGGTGCTGAGGATGAAGGGGCGCTCGATGCCGGTCTCGAAGGACAGTTGCACCGACTGGCGCTCTTCCTGGTAGACGCCGCTGTGATAGGCCAGCGGTTCCAGGAAGCGCATCTGCGCCTGGTTGTCGGTGTCGTACGCCAGCTCCACCAGGCCGCCGAGTTCCTGCGGCAGCTTCGAGTACAGCGGGGTCAGATCGAAGCCGGACGCGTTGGCCCTCAGCAGTTCCTGTCCCTCGGCGATGGCTTCGGCGAACCGCAGCATCTCGGCACGCTCACGCTTGATCGTGGCGAGCAGGTCGCGCACCTCGTCGGCGCGTTCCTCCGGGATGTTGATGAAATAGCCGCCGCGCAGTTCGGGGTTGTGGCTGGCCGCGACATGCACCCTCGGGGACTGGAGATACGACTCCAGCAGCGGAACCTGCAGGAATGCCAGGTTCATAGCCGCCTGAATCGGAGCCAGCGTGTGCGGCCAGACGTAGAACCTGTCCACAAGCGGCTCGATTATGACCTTCGGCCGCAGAAACAACTGCTCATCAGCCATCAGACTTCCGCCCCTCCAGGCATTCCGAACGAAAAGGAGTTCCTTGTGCGTGCTGGTTTCTTGGACATGCCGGGACGTTCCACGACCGGATCTGCCGGGGAGTGCGTCAGTCGCGGCTGCGGCCGGGGTCGTCGGCGACGCTCCGCTCCAGGACTGCCATGGCGCTGGTGAGTTTCATCTTGGCCTGCGCCCAGGCGATCGAGCCCGGCCCTTCGAGTACGGCGCCCGACACCTCCTCGCCGCGGTGTGCGGGCAGGTCGTGCATGAACCTCGCGTCGGGCCAGCGCCTCATGAGGCGTTCGTCGATGTGGAACGGCCGGAACTTCTCCCGCCAGTCCGGGTCGGCCTTGACGGTGCCCGTCGTCTGCCAGCGGGTCGTGTAGACGACGTGCGCCTCGGCCGGCAGGTCGTCGAGGTCGTGGATCTGGGTGACCGTCCCGCCCACCGCCGCCGCCCGTTTCGCGGCGTCGTCCAGGATCTGGGAATCCAGCCCGTATCCGGGCGGGGTGGCAAAGGTGAGGTGGCAATTCGGCATACGGGAGAGTCCGTACGCCAGCGCCGACGCCGTGTTGTTTCCCTCGCCGAGATAGAGCAGCGACAGTCCGTCGAGCGAGCCGAATTCCATGAGCATCGTCGCCAGGTCGCAGATCCCCTGGGTCGGGTGTTCTTCCGCGGCCATCGCGTTGATGACGGGCAGATCACCGGCCCGGGATATCTCCCGCAGTTCATCGACGGGTCCGGCGGTGCGGACGACGAGCGCGTCCAGCATGGAACCGAATACGCGCCCGGTGTCGTGGAGGGACTCCCCCGTGGCCGTCTGCAGATCGCCCGGCCCGTACATCAGGGGGAATCCGCCCAGTCTTACGGTGCCGGCACCGAAGGCGGTTCTGGTCCGGGTCGACGTCTTGGTGAAGAGGACCCCGACGACCTTGTCCCGCAGGGGCCGGTCGTGCGCGTTCAGGTCGTGGTACAGGTCACGGGACCGGGCCGCCAGGCGTTCCAGGTCCTCCCTGGTCAGGTCGGACAGCGTCAACAGCCCCCGCTGCGGTGCGAACATGATCCCCCGTTCTCGTTCGGAGTAGGCGCTTCGCGTACTGCTCGGCGGGGTCGGAACACCGGCCGCGTGTCAGCTCGACGCCGGCGCCGATCCCGACATCCGTGACGCCGTGGGCCGCCCGCCAGTCGGCCCGGTAGATCGTGCTCCGATAGCGGTCCGCGCCGTCGGGGCACAGGCAGATCAGTTCATCCGTCCGCGGGTTCTGCCGGAACATGCGCAGAGCGGCGGCGACGGTCGCGCCGGAACTGCCGCCGACGCCGATCCCGGCTTGCTCGGACAGCCACAGGCAGGTGGAGATTGCCTCGGTGACGTCGACGTGCAGAGCCTCGGTCGTGGCGGGATCAAGGAAGTTGGACGGGCAACTGGCCCCGATCCCGGACAGGAGCCGTCGGCCGGGGTCCCCGCCGAGCGCCGCGGAGCCGTGCACGTCGACCCCGACGAGCCGCCAGGGCGCACCCGTCGATCCGACGAATCTCGACAGGCCGGCGAGGGTGCCGCCGGTGGAGACCGGCACCAGGATCGTCGCGGGGCCGGGCACCTGCGCGCGCAGTTCGGGCGCCGTGGTCTTGAAGTGGGCGTCGGGATTCGCCTCGCTCCGGTACTGGTTCGTCCAGACCAGACCGGGGCGGGCGCGCAGCTGTTCCCTCACGTACCGAATGCGGTTCAGCAGAAAGCCCCCGGAGAGATCCGGCTCGTCGACGACCGTCACCCGGGCGCCGAGCCCGCGCATACGGTCGATGAAGAACGAGCTCGTCCGGGGGTCGACGACAGCGTTCAAGGGAATTCCCCGAGCACCGCACTCGGCCGACATCGCGACCCCGAGATTTCCCGATGTCGATTCGATGATGCCGATTTCCTTGTCGATCCTGTCAGCCACGTGATCGATGAGGGAGGCGGCGATCCGGTCCTTCAACGAACCGAAGGGATTGGCGGATTCGAGTTTGAGCCGCAGTCGCCGGTCGATTCCGTCGACCTTGACGTACAGATCGACGATCGGGGTGGTTTCGAAGATCCGGGTTTCCCCGACGAGTGGTTTTCCTATCGGTCCGGGAGAGCCTGCAGCTCCCATGTACCAGTCACATCCGATCTTCTTGAGTGCTCGTGACGGATCTCCTCACGGCCCCCGAAGCGCCGGATGGAAAACGGTCAGCCGGCAACCTCGGACAGTTCCACGACCACCAGGCGGCCCGTTCCCTCCAGCGTCGCCAGATCGATGTCGGCGACGCAGCGAACGGGGTCGTCGTTGAGGATCAGCGTTCCCTCGATGTGGACGGTGCCGCTGCCCTTGTCGAAGTCGGCCCCGGCGAGGTCGGATGCCTCGCGGTCCAGGCGTATGCCCAGGTCGGTGCCGCCGCGGGTACCGGTGAACTTGACGAACACCGTCCCGATGTCCTCCAGGCGGACGCGCAGCTCCTCCAGGGTGGGCTTGGGGCCGCCGACCACCACCGGCTGTTCGTCGCTCAACCGCTGGGTCAGTTCATCCATGGGTCACCTCTCGGGGGCTCGGTTCTACTCGGACTCGGCATACGCGAAAGCCAGGTCTTCCGGTATTCGGAACTTCAGCGTGGTCTCGCAGAATTCCCGCCACTCCGGAGTGTCCTCCGTGAACAGCCTCTTGTCCTTGTCGACTCCGACAGGACTGACCATGACGGTGAATTCGTCACAGAGGAACACCGTCGTGTTGTCGGTCAGTTCACGTTCTTCCGGTCGCACGCCGGCCGACCAGCCCGGAAAGCGACGCAATTCACCCAGCAGGTAGGACTTGCAGTACTTCCTCACCGGAACCTCCGAAAGCGGGCCGACGGCGAAATCGACCACGTGCGGCGTCGGACGAACCGAAAAGAGATGGTCCATCGGAATGCCGCGAAACGTGGTGTCGCGTTATTAGGCGCTCTCAGAGTACGACAAGCATGCGTGCTGATCTATAAGTGCACGGTGACAGGAACGACGGTCTGCGCGTTCAACTGCGCCTGTGCGCCGGTTGAACGCGCAGACCGCCGAATATCCTTCCCCGGGGGGTTGTGGACGACGGACTTCGCTCCTCGTCGCTTACGCGTCCCGTGCGCGGAGCAACCAGCCGCCGGCCGCCATCGCGCCCAGCGCCCACAGGGCCAGGACGCCGAGGCCCTGCCAGGGGCCGATGGGCAGGTCGTCGACATGGACGGTCGTCTGGACGGCAAGGCCCGCCGTCATCGGGGAGATCTGCTGGAGATGGCGCTGCCAGTCGGGATCGGCGACCACCTGGGCGAGGATCGGGAAGATGAACAGCAGGGCGAGAACGATGCCGATGGCGGTCGCCGAGTTCCGTACGACCAGGGCGATACCGAGGCTGAGCAGGCCGATCAGCACGAGATAGAGGACCGAGCCCACCGCGGCCCGCAGCGTCGCCCCGTCGGTCAGCGACAGCGGTGAGAAGCCGTGTGCCTTCGTGAAGCCGCGCCCGGGCTGCACGAGACCTCCGATCAGCAGGGAGCCGAGGACGGAGACCGTTCCCGCCACCAGCATCACCGCCGTGAGTACGGCGGACTTCGAGAAGAGGACCGTCAGCCGACGAGGCACGGCGGTGAGCGTGGTGTGCATCATGCCGGTGCTGTACTCGTTGCCGACCATCAGCACCGCCACGATCGCGACGACGACCTGGCCGACCAGCACGCCGGTGAGGCTGAGCCGCGTCGGGTCCCCGCCGCAGCCGCTGGCGTCACACCTGGACGTCATGGCCACCGCGGCACCGACCGCGAGGGTCAGCGCTACCACGCCGAGCGTCAGCCAGGTGTTGCTCGCGTCGGTCCGCAGCTTCGTCCATTCGGCACGTCCGGCGAATTTCATACGTCCCTCCGGCGGAGCAGGACCACTGCGGCGGCGAACGAGACCGCGGCATAGGCGCACAGGACCGCGAGGCCGGCCCAGGGGGCCAGCGGGAAGTACCCGGACGAGGGCGAGTAGACGGTGACGACCTGGTCGTAGTGCGCGATGCTCTGCTGGATGGCGAATCCGGCGGCGGGAGTGACCCTCAGCAGCCACTGCGAGGCCCCGTCGGGCAGCACGGACGCGGTCGCGAGGAGGTAGGGCAGCACCATGCCGACGACGACCACGGTGATGGCCACGGCGCTGCGCCTCAGGATGGTGCCGACGGCGAGGGCGAAGACGCTCGCGGCGGCGAGCAGCAGGCCCGTACCGACGATGACGCGCAGTTCGGTGGCCGTCGGTACCGTCAGCACGGGGAAGCCGTTGGACTCCGACCGGCTTCCCCCCAAGGGGACCATGACCGCGGCGGAGACCACTCCGACGGCGAAGGCGACGGATCCCACCACGAGGCCCTTGGCCACCAGGACGCGGCCCCTGCGCGGGCTGGCCGCCAGGGTCAGGCCGATCATGCCCCGCCGGTACTCGACGGTGATGTAGCCCGCGCTCACGACGACCATGATGATCAGCCCGGCGAACGCGCCGACAAGGAAGTTCTCGATGGTCCGTACGCCGCTGGTGGCGGGGCCGCCGACGACGGGCGCGATGTCGCCCGCGCCGGTCACCTTGAAGCCGCTGCCGGAGGGGGTGGCCCCGCCCTTGGTGTCCTGGCTGTAGCTGGCGGAGGTGCCGGCGTCCTTGCCGACCTGATCACTTTCCCAGGAACCGCCGGTCCACTGGCCGCCCAGGGCGATCTGGTCGAAGGTGCCGGTGGCGACGGCCGGGGCGAAGCCCGTTCCGGTTCCGGTCTCGTCCTTGATGGACGGGGAGGTCACGAACAGCCCGACCTGCGGTGTCTGCGACAGCCCGGAGAGATCCGCGTGGCCCACCTCGGTCCACTTGGACCCGTCGGCCGACTGATATCCGGTGAGTGTGTCGCCGGTGCGCTGGAGGCGCAGCCAGCGCGGCGACGCCTGGGAGGCCGCGCCGGCCGTCCCGGCGGTGTCGTGCGTGTAGTCGTACTGCATCCGCACGCCGTGGCTGCCGGTGACCATCATCGCCGCGTACGACGACCCTTGGTCGAGGCTGTCCTTCACGATGATGCCCGCCTTCGCCCAGGGGGCGAGGCCGCCTTTGCTGTCGTTCGGGCTCGTCGAGACGACTCCGGCCAGCGAGGACACCGAGACGGTGATGCTGCCGTCGCCCTGGAGCTTCTGGTGCACGAAGTAGAAGCTGTCGTTGACCGCTTGGCCGCCGGGACCGACGGGCAGCGCTGAACTGCCGTCCGCACCGCCCTTGTTGCCCGCTGCCGTGGCGAGCAGGCCCACCACGCAGATGATCAGCACCGCGCCGACCGTGCTCTGCACCCAGCCCCGCACCGTACGGAACTTGGTCCATTCCGCGTGCAGCAACTGCCCGAAGCCGCCCCGTCCCGGCCGCGCGGTCGCGCGGGGCGGCGTCATCGTGGACGTCATCGGCCGGCCTCCTCGGGAACGACGCCGCGGTACTGCACGGCATCCCGGGTGAGCTCCATGTACGCCTCTTCCAGCGAGGCGCGGTGCTCGGAGATCTCCGAGAACGGCACCGCGTTCCGGCTGAGCAGCGACACCACGTTCTCCGCGGGCAGCCCGGTCACGCTGATCGTGTCGGCGCCGGTGGAGCTCACGGTCGCGCCCGAGCGCGCCAGGACCTCCATGGCCTGGGCGAGCGCGGACGTCCGCAGGGTCACCCGTCCCTGGGACATGGACGCCAGCAGGTCGCGCACGCTCATGTCGGCGACGACCTTGCCGCGCCCGACGACCACCACGTGGTCGGCGCTGTCCTGCAGTTCACTCATCAGGTGGCTGGAGACCAGCACGGCCCGCCCCTGTTCGGCCAGCGAGGCGAGGAAGCCGCGCATCCACATGAACCCTTCGGGATCAAGGCCGTTGAAGGGCTCGTCGAGCATGATCACCGGGGGGTTGCCGAGCAGGGCGGCCGCGATACCGAGGCGCTGCCTCATGCCCAGCGAGAAGCCGCCGGCCTTGCGCTGAGCCACGTCCTGGAGGCCGACCTGCCGGATCACCTCGTCGACCCGCCCGGCGCTCAGCCCCTGGGAGTGGGCCAGCCACAGCAGATGGTGGCGGGCGGTACGGCTCGGCTGCACAGCCGCCGCGTCCAGCAGCGCCCCGATGTGTGTGAGCGGGGTCCGCAGATCCTGGTAGCGGTGTCCGCCGACCCGTGCGGTCCCTTTGTCGGGCTTGTCCAGGCCGAGGATGACGCGCATGGTCGTGGACTTGCCGGCGCCGTTCGGACCGACGAAGCCGGTGACCTGCCCCGGCCTGACGTTGAACGTCATTCCATCCAGCGCCTGGGTGCTTCCGAAGCGCTTGCGCACGTCCGTGACTTCGATCGTCGCGTCCGACCCATCGATCGTTTTCTCCATACCCGCAGCCTAGGGAGAAGGGGGTGGCCCGGTCGTCACGGTGAAGAGCCATGTTCTACGCCACTCACAGGAGCCAGACCGCGGACCGCCCGTCCCTCGCAAGAGGGACGGGCGGGGTCCTACCTGAGGATGACACCTACAGTTCGAACGCCTCGTACTCCTCGCCGTCGTCGGCTCCGACGGCGGCCGCGATCGCCGCGATGGTGGGCTCTTCGAAGACAGCGGCGAGCGTCAGGTCCACTCCGAAGACGTCACGGATGCGGGAGACCAGCCGGGTGGCCAGGAGCGAATGCCCGCCGAGGTCGAAGAAGTTGTCCTCGACGCCGACGCGTTCCACGCCCAGGAGTTCGCTCCACGTCTCGGAGAGGATCTGCTCGGTCCCGGTACGGGGTGCGACATACGCCCGTGCCGTCGTCGCCCGTGGCCCGCCGTCCGGCTCCGGGAGCGCCGCCCGGTCCACCTTGCCGTTCGTGGTGAGGGGCAGCTCGGCCAGTTCGACGAACACCGACGGCACCATGAACGCCGGCAGACGATCGCCCGCGTAGGCCCTCAGTTCCTCGACGGAGGGGATGCCGTCGGACTGGTCGGCGGGGACCAGGTAGGCGAGCAGCCGCCGGTCGGTGTCCTGACCGCTCGCGGTGACGACGGCCGTCCGCACCATCGGATGGGCGGTGAGCAGCGCCTCGACCTCCCCCGGCTCGATCCGGAAGCCGCGGACCTTGACCTGGTCGTCGGCGCGGCCGAGGAACTCCAGCTGCCCGTCCGGCAGCCACCGCACCCGGTCGCCGGAGCGGTACATCCGCGTGCCGTCGCCCATCAAGGGGTCGGGCAGAAAGCGTTCCGCGGTGAGCGCCGCACGACCGAGGTAGCCGCGCGCCAGCTGCGCACCCGCGATGAACAGCTCCCCCGCGACGCCGACCGGCACCGGCCGCAGCCGCGAATCCAGCACGTACACCCGGGTGTTCGCGATCGGCCCGCCGATCGGCGGCGCCTGCCCACGGTCCCCCTCGCAGACGGCGACCGTCGCGCACACCGTCGTCTCGGTCGGACCGTAGGCGTTGAACAGCCGCCGGCCGGCAGCCCACTGGGCGGCCAACCGCCCGTCGAGCCGCTCACCCGCCGTGATCAGGGTGGACACACCGCTGAACTCGGCAGGGCTCAGGGCATCCAGCAGGGACGGAGGCACGGTGGCCACGCTCACTCCGGTACGGGTGGCGAGCGCTGCCAGGCGGCCGGGTTCGGCACGGTCCGCCGCCTCGGCGACAACCAGGGTGCCCCCGGTCGCCAGCGCCATCAGCAGCTCCCACACCGACGCGTCGAACCCGAACGGCGCGAACTGCAGGACCACATCGCCCCGGCCGGTGCCGAGCGCCTCCCGTTGGGCCGTCACCAGACTGACCGCTCCCGCATGGGTGACCTGCACGCCCTTCGGCCGCCCCGTGGATCCGGACGTGTAGATCACATACGCCGACTGGTCGGGATGGACAGTCACTTCGGGCGGGGCCGAGGGCAGTGCCCGCAAGGAGCTTCGCAGCGCCGGATCGTCCATGACGACCGTCCGCAGCCTGCCCACGGGCAGGTCGTCGACCACCTCTTCAGTGCCCAGCAGCACACCCGCTCCGCTGTCGGCGAGCATGAACTCCAGCCGGTCCACCGGGTATTCGGGATCCAGCGGCAGATAGGCACCGCCTGCCTGCCATACCGCGAGGACGGCCACGATCATGTCGACGCCGCGCGGCAGGCACACCGCGACCACGGTCTCGTCGCCGACGCCCGCACCGCGCAGATAGTGCGCCAGCCGCCCCGAGCGTTCCAACAGCTCGCCGTAGCCGACCGACGTCTCACCGAACTTCACAGCGGTCGCACCCGGCTCCTCCGCCGCGGCAGCCACGATCAGCTCGTGCACGCCGCCCACCGCGGGCAGGGCCTCGGCCGTGTCGTTCCAGCCGCGGACCAGCGCGTCGTGCGTGGGGCCGTCCAGCAACGGCAGCTCGCCGAGCCGCTGTTCGGCGTCCCTGGCCACCGCGCTCAGCAACGTGCCGAGGTGTGCCGCCATCCGCTCGACCGTGCCGGGGTCGAACAGCGCGGTGCTGTACTCGATCTGCCCGTTCAGAGCGCCGCCCGCATCCGTCAGCACCAGCCGCAGATCGAAGCGGGTGGTCATGCCGCTGCCGGTGTCACCCAGGAACGAGCCGGCGTCCGGCCCGTCGTCCGGGTCGTCGTCGGCAGGCGCCTGCCCGTCCTCGGTGAAGTAGTTGAACAACACCTGGAACAGCGGGCTGCGGGACCGGTCCCGCTCGACGACCAGGTCGTCGACCAGCTGCTCGAACGGGAGATCCTGGTGCGCGTACGCGTCGAGCGCCATGGAACGGACGCGACCGAGCAGCTCCGTGAACGTCGGGTCGCCGGACAGGTCGGCCCGCATCACCAGAGTGTTGACGAAGAACCCGATCAGCTCCTCGGTCTCGGCGCGGTTCCGGTTCGCCACCGGTGTGCCCACGACGACGTCGTCCGTGCCGGCGTACCGGCTCAACAGGACGTCGAACGCGGCCAGCAGCGTCATGAACATCGTCGTACCACCGCGCCGGGACAGCGCCCGCAGCGACTCCGTCGTCTCCGCCGCGACGGTGAACCGGGTGTACGCCCCGGCCGGTGACCACACCGCGGGGCGCAGGCGGTCCGAAGGCAGTTCCAGTACCGGGGCACCCGACAACTGGTCGCGCCAGTAGGACAGTTGACCATCCAGGACGTCACCGGTCAGCCACTGCCGCTGCCAGACCGCGAAGTCCGCGTACTGCACGGCCGGGGCGGGCAGCGAGGGCGTCCGGCCCGCGCGCAACTCGTCGTACAGGTGCGCCAGTTCGCGCTGGAAGATCCGCGTGGACCATTCGTCGGACACGACATGGTGCATCGACAGCGCCAGCACGTGCTCGTCGGGCGCCAAGCGGATGAGCATGGCACGGATCAGTGGACCGTCCGCCAGGTCGAACGGTGTCGCCTCGTCGGCCGCGACCAGCTTCCCGGCCGCGTGCAGGGGGTCGCCCTCGGTCGAGACGTCGATCAGCGGGAGCGGGAAGACCGACGGCGGATCGATCAGCTGGTACGCCACGCCGTCCGGACCGGCCACGAGCCGGGTCCGCAGCACCTCGTGCCGGGCGACGATCGCGCTCAGCGCGTCCTGGAGGGCGCGGACGTCCAGGTCCGGGCCCATCCGAACCCGCATCGGAAGGCTGTATTCCAGTGATCCGGGCTCCAGCCGGTCGAGGAACCACAGGCGCTGCTGGGCGAAGGACAGCGGCAGTTCACGGTCCCGGCCGACCGGCGTCACCGGTCGTACGTCGACCCGCTCCGACGACTCCGCGATCGCCGTCGCCAGTCCGCGCACCGTCGGGTGGTCGAACAGCGTGGAGAGCGGGAGTTCCACTCCGAGGACGTCCCGGATCCGGGAGACGATCTGGGTGGCCAGCAGCGAGTGCCCGCCCAGCTCGAAGAAGTTGTCCTCCGCACCGACCCTGTCCACGGGCAGCAGCCGGTCCCAGATCCCCGCGAGCAGTTCCTCCACCACACCCGAGGGAGCGACGGACCCGGTCACGTCGGTGCGGACGGTCTCCGGAGCCGGCAGGGCGGCCCGGTCCAGCTTCCCGTTGGGAGTCAGCGGCAGGGCCGCCACCTCGACGAAGACCGACGGGACCATGAACTCGGGGACGCTGCGCCGGACATGCTCGCGCAGGTCGGCGGTCGCCGGGATGCCCTCGGCCGGGTCGTCCGGGACCAGATGGGCCACCAGTGCCCGGTCCGCCGCCTCGCCCCACGTCGTCACGACCGCCGACCGTACGGCGGGGTGGCCGGCGAGGACCGCCTCGACCTCGCCGGGTTCGATGCGGAACCCGCGCACCTTCACCTGATGGTCGACGCGGCTGAGGAATTCCAGGCGTCCGTCGGCCCGCCAGCGCACCTGGTCGCCGGAACGGTACGCCCGGGACCCGTCACCGGCGAACGGATCCGCCACGAACCGCTCCGCCGTCAGCGCGGGCCGGCCCCCGTACGCCCGGGCCAGGCTCGCCCCGGCGATGAACAGTTCTCCCGCGACACCGACCGGCACCGGGTTCAGCCGGTCGTCCAGCACCAGCAGCCGTACGTTGGTGAGGGGTTGGCCGATGGGGACCAGGCCGCCCGGCGACCAGTCCGCCGTGCCGTCCGGACGCGGGCACACCGTGCTGGCCGCGTCGACGGTGTTCTCCGTCGGGCCGTACAGGTTCGCCACGACGGCCGTGTCGTTCCTCGCGTAGAAACGGGCCACATCGGCAGCGGACAGCGCCTCGCCACCGCAGAACACGGCACGCAGCGAGGGCAGCGACGTCGGCCACGTATGGGACACGAACAGTTTGAACAGCGAGGGCACGAACTGCGCCACCGCGATCTGCCGGGACTCCAGCAGCCCCACCAGATAGTCCAGGTCGCCGTGGCGTCCCGGCTCGGCGATCACCAGCTCGGCGCCGTTCGACAGCGGCCAGAACAGCTCCCACACCGACGCGTCGAACGTCAGCGGCGTCTTGTGCAGCACTCGCTCCGACGCATCCAGCCGGTGCCGGTCCTGCATCCACGACACACGGTTGAGGACACCCCGGTGGGTGATCTGGACGCCCTTCGGACGTCCGGTCGAGCCCGAGGTGTAGATGACGTACGCGAGTTGCTGCGGGTGCACCGACACCCGCGCCGGCGTGGACGGCAGCGCCGCGAGGGCCGTCCGCGTCCTCGGGTCGTCCAGCCATACGACGGTGTCCAGCGCGGCGCCGTCGGCCAGGTCGGCGGCCACCGCCCGGTGACCGACGAGCGTCGACGCGCCGCTGTCGGCGAGCATGAACTCCAGGCGCTCCTGCGGGTATTCGGGATCCAGCGGGAGGTACGCGCCACCCGCCTGCCACACGGCCAGCACCGCCGCCACCATGTCCGGACCACGCTCCAGGCACAGCGCCACCACCGACTCGGTCCCCACCCCCGCGCCCCGCAGGTGGCGCGTGAGCCGATTCGCCCGGCACATCAACTCGCCGTACGTGAGGGTCAGTTCACCCAATACGACGGCCACCGCGTCCGGGGTCGCGGCCGCCCGCCCGGCAATCAGCTCGTGCATGCCGGCCGCCGCGGGCAGCTCCACGCCGGTGTCGGTCCACTCGTGCAACAGCTGGTCCTGCTCGGCCGCGGTCAGCAGCGGCAGCTCGCCCACGCTCCGGTCCGCGTCGGTGGCGACGGCCTGGAGCAGCGTGACCAGGTGCCCCGCCATCCGCTCGATCGTGCCGGCGTCGAACAGGCCGGTGCTGTACTGGATCTCACCGGCCAGGGCGCCCTCGTTCTCACCCAGGTTCATCATCAGGTCGAACTTCACCGGCAGGGATCCGGGAACGGACGCCGAATCGCCGTCCGCGCCGGTGGTCGCGCGCGGGCCGCCCCTCTCTTCGGCGGTGTAGCCGAAGAGTGCCTGGAACAGCGGCGTACGGGACCGGTCGCGCTCCGCGACCAGATCGTCCACCAGTTGCTCGAACGGCAGGTCCTGGTGGGCGTACGCGCCCAGCGCCGTCTCGCGCACCCGGCGCAGCACCTCGGTGAAGGACGGGTCGCCGGACAGGTCCGTCCGCATGACGAGGGTGTTGACGAAGAATCCGATCAGTTCCTCGGTCTCGGCCCGGTTCCGGTTCGCGACCGGTGTACCGACCGCGACGTCCTCCGTACCGCCGTAACGACCCATGAGGACGTCGAAGGCGGCCAGCAGCGTCATGAACATCGTCTTGCCGTGCTCACGCGACAGCGCCCGCAGGGCGTCGGCGGTCTCCACCGGGACGCTGAACCTCACCACCGCGCCATCGGTGGAGCGCACGGGCCTGCGGGGCCGGTCGGTCGGCAGGTCCAGGGCCGGGACGTCCGCCAACTTCTCTCGCCAGTAGCCGACTTGGCTGTCCAGGACATCCCCGGAGAGCCAGTTCCGCTGCCAGGCCGCGAAGTCGGCGTACTGAAGCCGGAGCGGCGGCAGCGGGTCCGGATCCCCGGCCCTGAACGCCTCGTACAGCGCCAGCATCTCGCGCTGGAGGACGCGGTCCGACCACTCGTCGAAGACCACGTGATGCATCGCCAGAGCCAGTACGTGGTCGTCCGGGGCCAGTCGGACGAGGGTCGCGCGGACGAGGGGGCCGTGGGCGAGGTCGAAGGGAGTCAGTGCGTCGTCGACGATCAGGCAGTTGGCCGCGCCCTGCGGATCCTCGCTGTCGGACACGTCCAGCAGCCGGAGGTGGGTCGGTACCGGAGGGTCGATGAGCTGGTGCGGTACGCCGTCGGCGTCGGCCACCAGTCGGGTGCGCAGGACCTCGTGCCGGGCGACGACCGCGTCGAGCGCCGCGCCCAGGGCCGGGAGGTCGACGTCGCCGGTCAGCCGCAGCCGGGTCGACATGTTGTATTCCGGCGACCCGGGTTCCAACTGGTCCAGGAACCACAGCCGTTGCTGCGCGAACGACAACGGCAGCACCTCGTCCCGGGCGAGGGGCGCCATCGGAGGTGCGGCGTCCCGCGCGGAGCTGTCGATCACCGAAGCCAGGCCCCGGACGGTCGGGGCGTCGAACAACGCGGCGAGAGACACCTCGACGCCGAACGCCTCCCGGATCCGGGAGACCGCCAGCGTGGCCAGGAGGGAGTGACCGCCGAGGTCGAAGAAACCGTCGGTGACACCGACCCGCTCCACACCCAGCACCTGCGCCCAGATACCGGCGAGCAGTTCCTCGGTCGCCCCCGACGGCTCCGAGAAACCGCTCAGGCCCGTGCGGGAGGTGTCCGGCGCCGGGAGGGCAGATCGGTTGATCTTGCCGTTGGGGGTCAGGGGCAGGGCGCTCAGCTCGACGAACAGGGACGGGATCATGTAGTCGGGCAGGAACTGGCGCAGGTGCTCGCGCAGTACTTCCGGGGCGGGGATGCCGTGGGTGTGGCCGGTGGGGACCAGGTAGGCCACCAGGCGCCGTTCGGCTCCTTCACCGTGTGCGGTGACCACGGCCGCGCTGACCTGCGAGTGGCCCGTCAGAGCGGTCTCGATCTCACCCGGCTCGATCCGGAAACCGCGAACCTTCAGCTGATCGTCGGCCCGGCCCAGGAACTCCAGACGGCCCTCTGCCAGCCAGCGCACCCGGTCCCCCGTGCGATACAGACGCGCACCATCGGCGGCGAACGGATCCGCCACGAACCGCTCGGCCGTCAACGCCCGGCGACCGAGATAGCCACGGGTCACACCGGCACCGCCGATGAACAACTCGCCTGCAACTCCGACCGGGACCGGGTTCAACCGCACGTCCAACACATACACCCGCGTGTTCGCGATCGGCGCGCCGATCGACGGGACACCCCCGGACACGTGCTCACACGCCGACCAGACGGTGGTCTCGGTGGGCCCGTACATGTTCCACACGCCGGCCGTCCGATGAACCAGCGCCTCCGCCAGCGAGGCGGCCAACGCCTCACCACCGCACAGGGCACGCAGACCCGGCAGACCCTGCCAGCCGTCCGACACCAGCATCTGCCACGTCGCCGGCGTCGCCTGCATCACCGTCGCACCCACCCGCACCAACTCACCCGCCAGCGCGGCAGGCACACCCGCCACATCCCGACCGGCCACCACCACCCGCGCACCCGACACCAACGGCAACCACAACTCCAGCCCCGCAATGTCAAAGCCCAGCGTCGTCACCGCCAACACCACATCCGCGCCATCGAGCCCAGGACGCTCGACCATCGCAATCAGGAAATTGACCAGGTTGCCGTGCGAGACCTGCACACCCTTCGGCCGACCCGTCGACCCCGACGTGTACAACACATACGCCAACTGCTCCGCCTGGACGGGTACTTCAGGGACGGTGGCGGGAAGCCCGGCGAGCGTGTCCGCCGTCGCCGAATCGTCCAGCCAGACTGTCGACTCGACCTCAGCCGACACCACCAGACCGGCAGCAACCGCCCGATGCCCCACCAGCACCGACGCACCACTGTCCGCCAGCATGAACTCCAGCCGCTCCACCGGAAACTCCGGATCCAACGGCAGATACGCACCACCCGCCTGCCACACCGCCAACGCGGCAACCACCATGTCCACCCCACGCTCCAGGCACAGCGCCACCACCGACTCCGACCCCACACCCACGTCCCGCAGGTGCTGCGCGAGCCGGTTCGCCCGCTGAAGCAACTCGCCGTACGTCAGAGCCAGTTCACCCGATACGACAGCCACCGCATCCGGCGCCACCGCCGCGCGCCCGGCGATCCACTCATGCACGCCGACCAGCGACGCAGGCAGCACCACCGCCGTGTCGTTCCACTCCCCCACCAACTGATCCCGCTCCACCGCGGTCAACAGCGGCAACTCCCCCATGGGGCAGTCCACATCGGCGACGACAGCCTCCAGCAGCGTCACCAGATGCCCCGCCATCCGCTCCACCGTCACCGCATCGAACAACGCGGTACTGAACTGGATGCCTGCCTTGAGCGTGCCATCGCCGGCTTCCTCGACCATCACCCACAGGTCGAACGGCACTGCGACCTGGCCTGCCTGTGCGCCAGGCTCTCCCTCGGCATCGACATCGGCGGCGCCTCGAACGGCTCCGCCGTCTCCGGCGCCGTAGCTGAAGAAGACCTGGAACAGCGGGGTACGGGAACGGTCCCGCTCGGTGACCAGTTCGTCGACGAGCTGCTCGAACGGCAGATCCTGATGCGCGTACGCACCCAGCGCCGACTCCCGCACCCGCCGTAGCACCTCGGAGAACGAGGGATCACCGGACAGATCCGCGCGCATGACAAGGGTGTTGACGAAGAACCCGATCAAGTCCTCCGTCTGGGCACGGTTCCGGTTCGCCACCGGCGTGCCCACCACCACGTCCATCGACCCCGCATACCGCCCCAGCAGGACATCGAGCGCGGCGAGCAGCGTCATGAACATCGTCGTGCCGCGCTCGCGGGACAACGCCCGCAGCGCGTCGGCCGTCTCCGCCGGGACGGTGAACGGAGCCATCGCTCCTTCGGCGGACCGTACCGGCGGCCGAGGTCGATCAGTGGGCAGCTCCAGTACCGGAGCGTCGGCCAACATGTCTCGCCAGTAATCGAGTTGGTCTTCCAGTACCTCCCCGTCCAGCCACTCCCTCTGCCATGCCGCGAAGTCCGCGTACTGCACCGGCAGCGGCGGCAGCGGATCCGGCTCACCCGCGCGGAACGCCTCGTACAACGCGGACAGCTCACGGCGCAGGATCCGCGCCGACCACTCGTCGGACACCACGTGATGTGTCATCAGGGCGAGCAGGTGCTGCTCTTCGTCGAGCCGGATCAGTGTGCCCCGGATCAGGGGACCCGCCGCCAGATCAAAGGGTGCCGTCGCGTCCGCCAGCGCCAGCCGCTCCGCCTCACGCACGGGGTCGGGGCAGCCGGACACGTCCACGACCGGCAACGGGAACACTGTCGCCGGATCGATCACCTGGTACGGCGCGCCGTCGGTACCGGTCACGAGACGGGTCCGCAGGACCTCGTGCCGCGCCACCACCGCGTCCAGGGCCGCGGCCAAGGCGGAAACGTCAAGTTCCCCGTCCCAGGGCACGTACAAGGGCAGGTTGTACTCGACCGAGCCGGGTTCGAGCTGGTCCAGGAACCACAGCCGCTGCTGAGCGAACGACAGCGGCAACGGTTCATCCCTGCTGACGATCGTCCACTCCGGCTCTGCCCCACCCGGTGCCACGGCATCGAGGGCCGCTCCGAGCCCGGCGATCGTCGGGCGATCGAACAGGGTCGTCAGGGCCAGGTCGACGCCGAACACCTCCCTGACCCGGGAGACCACCTGAGTGGCGAGCAGCGAATGCCCGCCCAGCTCGAAGAAGTTGTCCGTGGATCCGACG
>NZ_JBHXME010000041.1:0-64174 GCF_042721125.1 Streptomyces sp. NPDC058469 | reverse complement strand
CGATGCTGCCGTTCCTCTACAACGTGTGGAAGACGGCGAAGTACGGCAAGAAGGTCGAGGTCGACGACCCGTGGGGCTACGGCCGTTCGCACACACCTGCGGGCACCCCACCCCCACCCCCAACCACCCCCACGAGCACAAGTACAAGCACGAGCACCCCATGGACAGATGATTGCGCGCGCATATAATGCACACGGCTATAACCACCGCACGCCGATTACCCCTGGGGGACCCATGACCCGCCGCTTCCTCTTCGTGCTGGGCAGCGCCCGCCTCGACGGCAACACCGAGTTGCTCGCCCGCAGGGCCGCCGAGCAGCTGCCCCCGGACGTCGAGCAGGAGTGGATACGCCTCGCCGACCACCCGCTCCCCGACTTCCTGGACATCCGGCACGACGGAATCGTCCGGCCCGTCCAGCCCGCCGACAACGACACCGTCCGGCAGCTCCTCGACGCCACCCTCGCCGCGACGGACATCGTGATCGCCTCGCCGGTCTACTGGTACTCCCTGTCCGGCCTCACCAAGCGCTACCTGGACTACTGGTCCGACTGGCTGCGCGTCCCCGGCGCCGACTTCAAGGCGACGATGGCCGACCGCACCCTCTGGGGCGTCTCCGTCCTCGCCGAGGAGGAAGAGGCGGTCGCCGACCCGCTGATCGGCACGCTCAACAACTCGGCCGCGTACATGAAGATGCGCTTCGGCGGGGTCCTCCTCGGCAACGGCAGCGGACGCGGCGACGTACTGAAGGACTCGCGGGCACTGTCGCGTGCGAAGACGTTCTTCGCACGGGAAGCGGACCTCGCGCGTTTCCCGCACGAGACCGGAGACTGACCGAACGAACCTCAGGCCGTGATGTCCTTCGCCGTGAACCGCGCCCACGCCGCCGACCCGAACACCGCCGCGTACAACGCCTGCAGACCCAGGTTCTTCACCAGGTCGTCCCAGTAGACCGGTTCGCGCATGAGGTCGGCGAAGGACAGCCAGTAGTGGGAGAAGAAGTACGGCTGGAGCGCGTGCAGTTGGGGAATCTGATCAAGGATCTGAACGGTGATCAGCAGCCCCACAGTGGTCGCCATCGCCGCGATACCACTGCTCGTCATGGTCGAGATGAACAGCCCCAGGGCCGCGATACCAACAAGCGACGCCGCGACCACCAGCGCGATCAACAGCGCCCGCCCCAGCCCCTCCGCGAAACTGATCTGCGTACCGGAGATCGTCGTCAGGTCACCCAGCGGAAAGAGCAACGCGCCGACCGTCAGCGCCGACACCGCCACGACCAGCGTCGCCACCACGCAGAACGTCATCACCGTCGCGTACTTGGTGAGCAGCAGCCGGGTGCGGCCCGCCGGGGCCACCAGGAGGTAGCGCAGGGTGCCCCCGCTGGCCTCGCCCGCGATCGCGTCGCCGGCGACGACACCGATGGCCATCGGGAGGAAAAAGGGCAGCGTCGCGGCCAGCGCCGTGAACACCAGGAACAGCCCGTTGTTGGTGATCTGCGCGATGAACGCCGGCCCCCCGCCCCCGTCCCCGCGCCCAGGCCCGGACCCGTCCTGCGTCTCCAACTTCACCGCGATCCCGACCAGGATCGGCACGGCGGCCAGCACCCCGAGCAGCGCGAGCGTGCGCCAACGCCGGAACGTCGTCACTAACTCGCTGCGCAACAGCCCGAAGGTCCAGAGAAACCGGGGAGCACGCACGGCAACCGGCCCAGAAACAGCCACCTCAGCCTGCGACATCGAAGCCCTCCCCCGTGAGCGCCACGAACGCGTCCTCCAGCGAGGCCCGTTCGACCCCGAACCCGCGCACCCGCACCCCGGCCGTCACCAACGCCTTGTTCACCTCGGCGAGTTCACGATCGGGCGGCTCGGCAGTCACCCGCTCCTCCGCCACGGCCACGTCCGCCAGCCCCTGTTCCTTCAGCACCCGTGCCGCGTCCCCGGTGTCGGGCGTGGCCACGAACAGCCGCCCCCTCGCCCCCGCCGCCAGCTCGGACACCGAACCCTGTGTGATCAGCCGACCCTGTGCCATCACCGCCGCGTGCGTGCAGACCTGCTCGATCTCGTCGAGGAGGTGGGAAGACAGAAAAACGGTCGTACCGTCGGACGCCAACCCCCGGATCAGAGAACGGATTTCGCGCATGCCCTGCGGGTCGAGCCCGTTGGTCGGCTCGTCCAGAACGAGCAACTGCCGGGGCTGGAGCAAGGCGGCCGCGAGCCCCAGCCGCTGCTTCATGCCCAGGGAGTAGGCCTTCGCCTTCTTGCCGGAGGCCGCCGTCAGGCCCACCCGGTCCAGCGCGGCGGCGACGCGGGTGCGCCGGGTGCGCGGGTCGGCGGTGGGGTCGGCGGCGTCGTAGCGCAGGAGGTTGTCGCGGCCGGAGAGGAAGCCGTAGAGGGCGGGGCCCTCGATCAGGGCGCCGACGTGCGGCAGGACCGTGCGGACGGATCTCGGCATGGGGCGGCCCAGGACGCGGGCCGTGCCGGAGGTGGGTTCGATCAGGCCCATCAGCATGCGGATGGTGGTGGTCTTGCCGGAGCCGTTGGGACCGAGGAAGCCGAAGACGCTGCCCGCCGGGACGGTCAGGTCGAGACCGTCCACGGCGAGCTGTCCGCCGCGGAAGCGCTTGGTGAGGCCGCGGGTGGCGATGACGCCGTCACCCGCCCCCGCCTGTTCCGGCACTTCAGCGGACGGTTCGCCCATCGGCTCCTCGATTCACCCAACTCATAGTCCCCGCAAGGGACTTACTCCATACCGTGCTTACTTCGCCGCGTCCGCCGCCTTCACCAGCGCGCTCTTGGTGACCGCGCCGACGTAGACCTTGCCATTGTCCGTGACCAGGGCGTTGACCAGGCGGGTCGAGAAGACCGTGCCCGAGCCGAAGTCGCCCTTGACCTGGTCGCCGAGCGAGCTGAGGAAGCCGCCGAGGTCGCCGCCGCCGGACTTGGCACCGGACGGGATGCCCTGGCCGCCGGTCTCGAAGACGGCGATGGAGTTCCAGCCCTTGCCGAGGACCGTCGGGTCGTCGGAACCCTTGCCGAGGTCCTTGCCGGACTTGCCGGACTTGGCGGAGTGGTCCGGGGCCGGAGCCGCCTTCTTCGCGCTGTCCTCCGTGGTGACCTTCGCGCCCTTGGGCGTCTTGAAGTCGAAGGTCGAGGCGGCCGGCGCGGAGAGGCTGAGCTGGGTGAAGCCGACGTCGACGACGGCCGCGCCGCCGCTCGCCGGGGTGAGCGTGAACTTGAGCGGCAGGCCCGTCTTCGCGTCCACCGCGACGCTGATCGCGCCGACCGTCGTACCGGACTGCTTGGGCTTGATCAGCAGCTTGTAGGCGTCACGGCCCGCGACGTGCTCGGTGCCGTCGACCGTGACGGAGGTGGTGGAGTCGACCGACTTCAGCGCCTCGTCGGTGAGGCCCTTGGGCGTGGCCTTGCTCTCGTCGCTCTTCGAGGCGTCGGCGGCGGTCGTGCCGTGGTAGACCTCGTTCGACTTGCTGTCGTAGCCCCACACGTCCTTGCCGTTGTGGATGAGGCTGTACTCCGCCGCGTTCTCCAGCAGGGAGACCTTCTGCTTGTCGGGGCCGTCGGCCGCGACGCGCAGGGTGTGGGTGCCGGTGGCCAGCTCGGTGAGCTTGCTGGTCGGGTCTGCGGAGGAGCCGTCGCCGGACTTCGTGGCGCCGGACATCACGCTGCTCTCCAGGCCGCCGAGGTCGGGCAGGCCCAGGTCCGTGCTGATCTTCACCGTGCCGGACAACTGCTGGACGTCCGACTTGGCGACCTTGTCGATGAGCTGCTGTGCGGTGATCTTCGGAAGGTTCGGGTCGCCGGAGTTGGCGAGCGCCGGGACCAGTCCGATGGTCGCCGCCGCCACCCCCACCACGGTGACCGGGACGATGTACCGCGCCGCCCTGCGCCGCCCGGCCCGGAGCTCTTCGCGCTCTCCGGTGTCCGTGCTGTCGTCGGTTTCGTACGGTGCCATGTCTGCCTTACCTCCGTCGTCGGCGGCGGCCAGTCCGTCTTCTACGCGTTCCACCCTGTGCCGCCATTCTCACCCGAATCGGTGAGGAGTGGTGATTTCCGTGTTCTCCATCTGACCAAATCCGCCGCGCATAAGCGTCAGACCGGGGAGCCAACTCCGCGTACGCCTGGGGTATGACACACGGAGGCGACGCCTCCCCAAAACCCCTAGGGGAAGACGCCGCCTCCGTACGGCAGTTGCTCAGGACCTCAGCCCGCCCGGTGCACCACCGCGTCGCACATTTCCAGGAGGGCGACCTTCGCGTCGCACTCGGGGAGCGGGGCGAGGGCCGCGCGGGCGTCCTCCACGTAGCGGACGGTGTCGCGGCGGGCCTGCTCCAGGGCCGGGTGGGAGCGCAGGCGGGAGAGGGCCTCGGCGTGCCGGGCGTCGTCCGTGAGGTCGGAGTCGAGCAGTTCGCACAGGGCGACGTCCTCGGCAAGACCGAGGCGCGCCGCCCGCTCCCGGAGCAGCAGCACCGGCAGCGTGGGGATGCCCTCGCGCAGGTCCGTGCCCGGGGTCTTGCCGGACTCGTGGCCGTCGGAGGCGATGTCCAGGACGTCGTCGGCGAGCTGGAAGGCGACGCCGAGCCGCTCGCCGTACTGGGTGAGGACGTCCACGACCGTGTCGTCGCAGCCGGCCATCATCGAGCCGAACCGGCACGCGACCGCGACCAGGGAGCCGGTCTTGCCGCCGAGCACGTCGAGGTAGTGCTCGACCGGGTCGCGCCCGTCGGACGGTCCCGCGGTCTCCAGGATCTGGCCGGTGACAAGGCGTTCGAACGCCTCGGCCTGCACCCGCACCGCCTCGGGGCCGAGGTCGGCCAGGGTGTGCGACGCGCGCGCGAAGAGGAAGTCGCCGGTGAGGACCGCGACCGAGTTGTCCCAGCGGACGTTGGCGCTCTCCACGCCGCGCCGTACGGTCGCCTCGTCCATCACGTCGTCGTGGTACAGCGTGGCGAGGTGGGTCAGTTCGACGACGACCGCCGAGGGCACGACACCCGGCGCGTAGGGGTCGCCGAACTGCGCGGCGAGCATCACGAGGAGCGGCCTGAACCGTTTCCCGCCCGCGCGCACGAGGTGCTGGGCGGCCTCCGTGATGAAGGGGACCTCGCTCTTGGTGGCTTCGAGCAGACCCTCCTCGACTGCCGCCAATCCGGCCTGGACATCGGCTTCCAGAGCCTGGTCCCGCACGCTCAGCCCGAACGGCCCGACGACGGTCACGAGGGGTCTCCTGTCTGCTGGTGTCCCTGGGCGGTCACACGGTTTGTCGATAGGTCGCTGCCATCACTCAAGTCAGCGTATCCGGTCAGCTTTCGATCACCGATGCCGCCCACCCCGTCCAGGAGGGGCGGTATCGGATCACGACCGGTATGTTTTTGATCACCTGATAAGAACGGACATTTATCGACTTACGTGGAAGTAGTGGATGGTGTCTCGAACCGCACTCGAAGCCGAGCCCGACGGCCAGCCGCCTCCCGAGGACGACCACGCCTTCTTCGGCCAGCCCAAGGGGCTGCTCACGCTCTCCGGTCTGGAGGTCTGGGAGCGTTTCTCGTTCCTCGGCATGCAGGCCATCCTCGTCCTCTACTTCGCGGATACCGTCGCGCACGGCGGCATGGGCATGTCGTCCGGAACGGCCGCATCCGTATCGGCAGCCTACGGAACGCTGGTCTATCTCGTCTCCGTGGCGGGCGGCTGGCTCGCCGACCGCATCCTCGGCTCGTTCCGCGCGGTGCTGTGGGGCGGCGTCCTCATCGCCTGCGGGCACTACGCGATGGCGGTCCCCACCCCCACGATGACCTGGGTGGGCCTCGGCCTCATCAGCGCCGGCACCGGACTGCTCAAGCCCAACGTGGCCACCATGGTGGGCAAGCTCTACCGCACCGACGACGAGCGCCGGGACGCCGGTTTCGCGCTCTACTACATGGCGATCAACATCGGCGCCTTCGCGGGCCCGCTGATCACCGGCTGGCTGGGCGACCACGAGGGCTGGCACTGGGGCTTCTCGGCGGCCGCGGTCGGCATGACCTTCGGCCTGATCCAGTACGTCGCCGGACGCCGTCACCTCGCCGGGCGCAGGAACACCGCGGAGTTCGCGCTCGCGCCGGCCGCGATGGGCCGCGCGGTACGGCTGATCGTCGTGGGGATCCTGGTCGCCGCCGTCCTCGCCGTGCTGCTGACCGGGGTCGGCTGGCTGACGATGGGCCGCTTCGTCGACCTCCTCACGGTGATCTCCGTGATCGCGCCGGTCGTGTACTTCGCGGTGATGTTCATGAGCCCGCGCGTGAGCCCCGGGGAACGCGGCCGGCTGCGCCCGTACATCGTGCTCTTCCTGGCCTCGACCGTCTTCAACTTCATTCTCTTCCAGGCCTATTCGACGATGATGCTGCTGGCCGCGTCGAACGCCGAGACGACCATCCTCGGCTTCGACTTCCCCGCCAGCTGGTACGCATCCGCGCTCGGCGCCTTCGAGGTCGGGCTCGCGCCCGTGGTCGCCGCGCTCTGGGTCCGCATGGGCCCGCGCCAGCCGCACGCCTCCAACAAGATCGCGATCGGGGTCGTGCTGGGCGGCCTGTCGTTCCTGCTGATGGTCCTGCCGACCTCCGGGCACGCGAACGACAGCTACATGATGTCGGCCTGGTGGATCGTCGGCTCGTACTTCCTGCTCGGCCTCGGCGACATCCTCCTGGAGACCTCCGGCATGTCGGCCACCACGAAGCTCGCCCCGGCCGCCTTCTCCAGCCAGACCATGTCCCTCTGGTTCCTGTCCCTCGCCCTCGCGAACGGCATCCAGGCCCAGACGGTGAAGCTCTACGACGACGTATCCAAGCCGGCCTACTTCGGCGTCAACGGCGCGATCGCGGTGGCCGCGGGCCTCGCGGTGATGGCCGCCGCGCCGTGGCTGCGCCGCACGATGCACCCGGTCCACTGAAGCCGACGGAGCCCCAGGGGTCACGATCATGCGCATCCGAACGTCCTTCCCCTACGAGACGACCCACGAGGACCTCCGTATCCGGGTGCCCGACGGAACGCGTCTCTACGCACGCGTGTGGCGCCCTTTGACGGACGAACCCGTGCCGGCGCTCCTCGAATACCTCCCGTACCGCCTGACCGACTGGACCGCGCCCCGCGACGCCCAGCGCCACCCCTGGTACGCGGGCCACGGCTACGCCTCCGTCCGCGTCGACGTGCGCGGGCACGGCAACAGCGAGGGCGCACCCGGCGACGAGTACGACGCACAGGAACTCGCGGACGGCGTCGAGGTGGTCAACTGGCTTGCCGCGCAGCCCTGGTGCACCGGCAAGGTCGGCATGTTCGGCATCTCCTGGGGCGGCTTCAACTCCCTCCAGATCGCGGCCCTCGCGCCCGAGCCCCTCAAGGCGATCGTCACGGTCTGCTCCACGGACGACCGCTACGACAACGACGTGCACTACATGGGAGGTTCCGCCCTCGCGGTCGACCTGCACGCCTGGGCGGCCACCATGCTCGCCTTCGTCGCCCGCCCGCCGGACCCCGAGTACGCGGGCCTGATCTGGCGCGACATGTGGCTCGAACGCCTCGAACAGATCGACCCGTTCATCCACACCTGGCTCGCCCACCAGATCCGCGACGACTACTGGCGCCACGGCAGCGTCTGCGAGGACTACGGCGCGATCGACGCGGCCGTCCTCGCGGTGGGCGGCTGGCACGACCCGTACCGCGACACGGTGCTGCGGCTCGTCGAGCACCTCCCGCCGGACCGCGTGCGCGGCCTGGTCGGCCCCTGGTCGCACCAGTACCCCGACCGCGGCCTGCCGCCGGGCCCCGCGATCGGCTTCCTCCAGGAGACCCTCCGCTGGTGGGACCAGCACCTCAAGGGCATCGACACGGGGGTGATGGCGGACCCCCTCCTGCGTGCCTACGTCAGCGACTCCCACCCTCCGGCCACGGTCTACGACTCCCTTCCGGGCCGCTGGGTCGGCGAGCCCGCGTGGCCCTCGCCGCACGTGAAGACGACGACGTACGGCCTCCGGGGCGCCCCCGTGATCGTCCGCTCCCCCATGCACACCGGTGTGGACGCGGGCCGTTTCTTCCCCTTCGGGAACGACGCCGATCTGCCGCCGGACCAGCGGGACGAGGACGCGCGCTCCGCGTGCTTCGAGTTCGAGGTGCCGGCCGAGACGTGGGTGCTGGGGCGGCCGGGGGTGCGGCTGCGGCTGACCTGCGAGGTGCCGCGCGGGCAGGTGATCGCGCGGCTGTGCGACGTCGCCCCCGACGGCTCCTCGACCCTGGTCACCCGGGGTGTGCTGAACCTGTCGGCGCGGCACGGGCGGGACCGGGCGGTGCCGTGGACGCCGGGTGCCACCGAGGACGTGACCTTCGAGCTGAACGGCATCGGGCACGCGTTCCCGCCCGGGCATCGCATCCGGCTCGCGGTGTCGTCGGCGTACTGGCCGTGGATCTGGCCGCAGCCGGAGTCGGCGGCGGGCTTCACGCTGGACCCGGAGGGGAGCGCGCTCGAACTCCCCGTGCGGGAGCACGAGTTGACCGACGACCTCCGTACCGACGACATCCGCTTCGAGGAGCCCGAGGAGGCCGAGCCACTCGGGGTGAACTACCCGGCCACCCTTGACGAACCGCGCCCCGAGCGGCTGGTCGTGCGGGATGTGGCGAAGGGCGAGTGGCGGCTGGAGGTGGACCCCCGGTACGGCGGCACGCGCGTGTACCCGGACGGACTGGAGTTCACCGAGGACGCGCTGGAGACGTACACGATCGACGAGTCGGACCCGTTGTCGGCGCGCACCCGCTCGGACTGGTCGATCCGGCTGCACCGGCCGGAGGCGGCCTGGGACACGAGCGTGCGCACGCGGTCGGAGATTACTTGCGACGAAACGGACTTTATTACCTCCAACGAGGTCATCTGCACCGAGGGCGAAGAGGTGATCTTTCATCGGACATGGGAGAAAAGGATTCCGAGAACTGCCAGTTGAGGTCGAATGCCCGATTTGCCGTTCTTAATCCTCCCGTGAGTTGGGTCACTCATTTCTGTGCGCGACCTGTGTCCCGGTCTGCCCGCGTTTCCCCTTATGGCGTTTGACAGTTGACCCTTGGCTCACGCAAAGGATCAAGTGCCCCATACGCCTCAGACCAAGGTCAATAGGGGTTAGGTGTGATTCCGCCACTTGTTCCGGACATGTGCTCTCGCATACGTTCCCGGCCTGTCGAGCGGAACGCCGAATCCTGCCGCCGCCCGGCATCCCAGCCACGAACACATCTCGCACGGCAGGAGCGGGGGAACCAGGTAAGTCGCCGGACCGGTCGTCGCGACCGGAACGGCTTGGGGTTAAGTCACGTCCGCAAGGGCCTGGCCGGGCACCTCCCAGCCCGAACCCGACAGCTCACCTCGCAGGCGACGGAGAGGAACCTCGTCATGCCTGCAACCGCTCAGTCCCGCCGCGCCCGCCTTGTCCGCCGCCTGGTCGTCACCGGCACGGGTGTGGCGATACTCGCCCTGCCTGTCGTCGGTGCGACCACCGCGTCGGCCGCCACCACGTCGACCAGTTCGACCACTGCCGCCGGGTACCCCAACACCCTTGACGGGTGGATCCGTGAGTCGCTCGCGATCATGGCGCAGAAGGGGATTCCGGGTACGTACAACGGGATCTACCGGAACGTGATCCGTGAGTCCTCCGGCAACCCGTACGCCATCAACAACTGGGACTCCAACGCGGTGGCCGGTACGCCGTCGAAGGGGTTGCTTCAGGTGATCGACCCGACGTTCAACGCGTACCACGTGGCGGGGACGTCGTTCGACTCGTACGACCCGGTCGCGAACATCACCGCCGCCTGCAACTACGCGGCGGCTGTGTACGGCTCCATCGACAACGTGTACGGGGCTTACTAGAACCGTTGGATCAGCCACGACGGGTTTGTGTTTTGAGTGACACCATCGTCGTGGCTGGTCGCGCAGTTCCCCGCGCCCCTGAAAAGGCCCTTCGGGCCCCTTTTCAGGGGCGCGTTCTAGCTGAACAGTCTTTCCAGTACCACCGCGATGCCGTCGTCCTCGTTCGACAGCGTCACCTCGTCGGCCACCGCCTTGAGTTCGGGGTGGGCGTTGGCCATTGCCACGCCGTGGGCTGCCCAGTCGAACATCGGGATGTCGTTCGGCATGTCGCCGAAGGCGATGGTGTCGGACGGGGTGAGGCCCAAGTGGCGGGCGGCCAGGGCCAGGCCCGTCGCCTTGGTGATGCCGAGTGGCTGGAGTTCGACGGTGCCGGGGCCCGACATGGTGACCGAGGCCAGGGAACCGACCACCGAGCGAGCCGTGGACGCCAACTCGTCGTCCGCCAGGGCGGGGTGACGGAGCAGCACCTTGCTGATGGGTTCCGCCCAGAGGTCGTCGCGTCGGCCGACCCGTACCGCGGGGAGCGTGGGGTGCGGCATCAAGTAGCCGGGCTCGATGAGGGTGAGGCCGTCCACGCCGTCCTGGTCGACCGCCGCGTACACCTGGCCCACCTCGGCCTCGATCTTGCCCAGCGCGGTCTCCGCCAACTCCCGGTCCAGGGTGACCGACCAGAGCAGACGGTCCGCGCCGGCGTCGTACAACTGCGCGCCCTGTCCGCACACCGCGAGCCCCCTGGAGCCGAGGTCGTCGAGGAGGGGCCGCACCCTCGGGGCGGGCCGGCCGGTGACGACGAGATGCCGTGCACCTGCCGCCGCCACCCGCCGCAGCGCGGCGAGGGACCGGTCGGAGAGTGTGTCGTCGCCGCGCAGCAGCGTCCCGTCCAGGTCGGTGGCGATCAGTGCATATGCGTGGGGTGCGGCCATGATCAGAGAATACGGATGGAAAGCCCCACCGACTCGACACGAACCGGACGGCTCACGCCTACACATGCGTTGACCCGTGTTCCGGTTGGTTTGACAGTTACGGCGGTTATGCCGACTCCCGGATCACCAGTTCGGTGGGCAGGATCACGCCCGCCGTGTCCTCGCCGGCGATCTGGGCCAGCAGCATCCGCACCATCTCGGCGCTGATCCGGTCGTAGGGCTGGCGCATGGTCGTGAGGGCCGGGGTGATGGCGGTGGCCGCCGCCGAGTCGTCGAAGCCTCCGACAGCGATGTCATCCGGGACCGAACGGCCGGACTGTTGCAGGGTGTTGACGACTCCCAGCGCCATCAGGTCGGAAGCTACGAAGACCGCGTCTATGTCGGGGGCCTGGGACAGGAGTCTGCGGGCCGCTTCCTCGCCGCCCGTGCGACGGTAGTCGCCCTCGACCACGAGGGTCGGGTCGTGGGGCAGGCCCGCCTCGGTGAGGACGTCGCGGTAGCCGGCCAGGCGGTCGGGGCCGCCCGGGGCGTCGAGCGGGCCGGTGACCATGCCGATGCGGCGACGGCCGCCCGCGATGAGATGGCGGACCATCTCCTGGGCGCCGTCGCGGTCGGCGGCGGCCACGTAGCTGTACTTGGAGGCGGTGCCGAGCGGCTTGCCGCAGGCCACCAACGGGATGCCCGCGTCCCGGAGTTCGGACGCGACCGGGTCGCCGCTGTGGTTGGAGACCAGGAGAACGCCGTCCACGTGGCCCGAGGTGATGTACCTCGTCAGTCGGCGGCGCTCGTCCTTTGAAGAGGCCAGCATCAGCAGCAGCGGGATGTCGTGGCGGGCCAGGTGTTCGGTGCAGCCCCGCAGCAGGACATTGAAGTTGGGGTCCTCGAAGAACTTCTCCTGCGGCTCGGTGAGGAGGAACGCCACCGAGTCCGACCGTCCGGTGCTCAGGGAGCGGGCGTGCCGGTTGACGACGTAGCCCGTCTTCCTGATCGCCGTCTCCACCGCGGTGCGCGCGGCGGGCGAGACGTAGTGGCCGCCGTTCAGGAACCGGGAGACGGTGCCCCGCGACACGCCCGCCTCGCGGGCCACGTCGTGGATGGTGGGCGGCTTGCGGCGGCCGTTCGAGCTCGTCGTCATGTTCCTCGTTCGTGGTGGGGGGCGGTCGGCTGTGGGGGGTCCGCCCGGTTCCTGGGCAGGTCGCGCGAAGTCGGCAGCGGTTCGGCCGCGCCCTGAAGGGGCGCGGGGCTGCGTTCGATGTGCGGCTACCGCCGCGTGGGCGCGACCAGCCACGACGGCGCCGCGGACGAGTGACGGCCCATCACGGCACTTCCAGCGGAGCGCTCACGCCTTGACCGATCCGCTCAGCAGGTCCAGTGACCAGAACCGCTGGATCACCAGGAAGAGCGCGATCAGCGGCAGGATCGCGAGGAAACAGCCCATGATGACCAGGGTGTAGAGCGCCGGTTGCGAGGCGCCCTGGTTGAGCAGGGTGTAAAGGCCCAGCGTGAGCGGGAACTTGGTGTCGTCCGCGAGCATCACGTACGGCAGCAGGAAGTTGTTCCAGATGCCGACGAACTGGAACAGGAACACCGTGATGAGCCCAGGCATCATCATCGGCACCGCGATCCGCGAGAAGATCCGCCACTCGCTGGCGCCGTCCATGCGGGCGGCTTCGAGGAGTTCGGCGGGCACGGAGGCCGCCGCGTAGATGCGGACGAGGTAGACGCCGTAGGGCGAGAGGATCGACGGCAGGAGCATCGACCAGTACGAGTCGGCCAGGCCCAGCTTCGACAGGAGGAGGTACTGGGGGACGGTCAGCACGATGCTCGGGACCAGGACACCGGCCAGCATCAGCTTGAAGACGAACTCCCGTCCCTTGAAGGCGAACCGGCCCAGTGCGTAGCCGCCGGCGGCCGAGACCGCCGCCGACAGCAGGGCGCCGCCGCCCGCGTAGAAGAGGGAGTTGACCATCCACTCCCAGTAGATGCCGTCCCGGTACGAGCTCAGCTGCCTGAGGTTGTCGAGGAAGCCGGTGCCGGGGGCGAAGGTGAACGTGGAGAACAGTTCGCCGCGGCCCTTGCTGGCCGCGATGACCACCCAGACCACGGGGATCAGGCAGTACAGCGAGCCGAGGGCCAGGACGAGGGTGGGCACCCATGCGGTGCGTTTCGCCTTCGCGGGGCCCGGGCGGGCGTCGGTGGCGGTGAGGGTGAGGGGGGTCATGCCCGGTCCTCCCGGGTGTAGCGGTCGGAGACGCGCAGCAGCGTGAAGGAGAGCGCGAAGGTCGCCAGGGCCAGCACCACGGCGGTGGCGGAGGCGCCGTAGATGTCCGACCTGAGGAAGGCGGCGTCGTAGATGGCCATCAGCGGACTCCAGGAACTGGAGAGGCCGTTGGTCAGCGGCTTGAGCGCCATGGGCTCGGTGAAGACCTGGAGCGTGGCGATGACCGAGAAGAAGAACGTGAGCACCAGCGACGGCATCACGATCGGGATCTTGATGCGCAGGGCGATCTTCAGGTCGGACGCGCCGTCGATGCGGGCGGCCTCGTAGATCTCCTGCGGGATCGAGCGCAGGGCGGTGTAGATGACGATCATGTTGAAGCCCGTGCCGCCCCACACCGCGATGTTCGCGAAGGACAGGTACAGGTTGCCGCCGTCGAACAGGTCCGGCTGCGGCAGGTTGAACTCGCGCAGCAGGTAGTAGAAGGGGCTGACCGTCGGCAGGTACAGGAAGCCCCACATCAGCGCGGCGATGATGCCGGGCACCGCGTACGGCAGGAAGATCGCCAGCCGGGCGAACTTGGCGCTGCGCGCCTGCGGGGTGTCCAGCATCAGCGCGAAGACCAGCGCCAGACCGAGCATCGTGGGGATGACGATCAGGCCGTAGCCGAAGGCCCGCAGGACGCTGTGGCCGAACTCGGAGTCGTTCAGGACGTCGGTGTAGTTGCCGATGCCGTTCCAGACCTGCTGGCGGGCGCCCTTGCCGAGGCCGATGCCCTTGACCTGGACCTTGTGGAGACTGAGCCACACCGCGTACCCGATGGGCACGACGGTGAAGGCGGCGAACAGGAGCACGGCCGGTACGAGGAACCAGTACGGCGCGCTGCGGCCACGGCGACGGAGGCGGCGGGGGCGGACGGAGGTGGCGGTGCCGTCCGCCAAGGGCCCGGCCGTCAGCCGGTCGGAGCCCTTGAGCGGAGTGCTGGTCATGCCTCGGTCACCTTGAAGCCCTGCTTCTTCATGTCGGTGAAGGTCTTCGACTGCATGGTGGCGAGCGCGGAGTCGAACTGCGCCGACTTCTTCGCCTTGGTGGCCGTGCCGAACGCGTCGCTGAAGGTGTCGTAGGCGACCTGGACGTTCGGGCCCCAGGCGGACGCGGCCGTGGTGGCGGCGATCTTCGCGGCCGTGTCGTAGAAGTCGGTCTGGTTCGGGAAGAACGCGGGCGTGGTGAGCACCGAGCCGGACTGGCCCTTGGTGGCCGCCGGGTAGATGCCCGCCTCCTTGACCAGGGCGGCGAGCGCCTCCGGGTCGGTGTTCAGCCAGTTCGCGAACTTGGTCGCGGCCTCGGCGTGCTTGGAGTCGGTGGAGACGCCGGTGGAGGAGCCGCCCCAGCTGCCGGTGACGTCCTCGCCCGCGCTCCACTGCGGCAGCGGCGCCATGCGCCACTTGCCCTTGGTGTCGGGGGCCGAGCTGACGAGCACACCGGGCGCCCACACGGCGGAGACCCAGCCGAGGTGGGTGCCCTTGTTCAGGGCGTTGTTCCAAGCCGGCGTGTACATCGGCTGGTTGTCGATCGCGCCCTCCTGGACGAGACCGCCCCAGAAGTCGGTGACCTTCTTCGTGGCCGCGTCGTCGATGCCGACGGTCCACTTGCCGCCGCTCTCCACGGTCCACCACTTGGCACCGGCCTGCTGCGCCAACCCGGCGAACAATCCAGGGTCGTTGGACGAGAACGTCGTCAAGTACGCGTCCGGGACCGCCTTCTTGGCGGCGCGGGCGGTCTTGGCGAAGTCGTCCCAGGTCGCCGGGACCGTCAGGTTGTGCTTCTTGAACAGGTCCTCACGGTAGAAGAACATCAGCGGCCCGGAATCCTGCGGTATCGCGTACACGGCGTCGGTGCCGAGCGTGACCATGCTCCAAAGTCCCTCTGCGAACTGGGACTTGGCGGACTTCGCGTACTTCGAGATGTCCGCGAGGACGTCGTTCGAGACCAGCGTCGGCAGCGACTGGTACTCGACCTGGATGAGGTCGGGGGCGTTGCCCGCCTTCTTCGCGGTGATCAGCTTGGAGACGATGTCCTTGCCGGCGGCCTGCTTGGAGACGGTGACCGTGATGTCCGGGTTCTTCTTGTTCCAGATCGCGGCGACCTTTTCCATGTTCGGCGCCCAGGTCCAGTAGGTCAGCTTGACGGGCCCGCTGCTCTTGCCGGAGTCGTCGTCGGAACCGCCGCAGGCGGCGAGAGTGCCCGTGAGGCCTACGGCTGCCGCCCCGGCAAGAATGCTGCGCCTGCTGAACTGGTGGCGGTGGATCGACATCTTCATCTCCCCTGACTGAGTGCGAGCCGGCCCCCGATGTCCCATCGGATGTCCCGCATGCTCTGCACGGCTCTGTGACCGTGCACAGTAGAGAATTGTTTCGGACCCTTGTCAATGGATGAACCCTGGGGTTACCTACTTGTTGCTGACGGATGGACGCCGCAACCATCCATGTGCACGATCACAGAAACGGCCGCGTTTCAGCCGTGCTGTGGCCGCCTCAGTCACCGACCCCCGGGAGTGAACCCATGCCGTCCCCCGCCCCCCACGACCGTCTGCCGCTCGCCTTCGGAGGTGACTACAACCCCGAGCAGTGGCCGCAGGAGGTCTGGGAGGAGGACGTACGGCTGATGCGGGAGGCCGGTGTCACGGCCGTCTCCCTCGGCGTCTTCTCCTGGGCCCGCATGGAGCCGCGTCCCGGTGAGTACGACTGGGAGTGGCTCGACAGGGTCGTCGAGTTGCTGCACTCGGCCGGGATCTCCGTGAACCTGGGCACGCCGACCGTCGTACCGCCTGCGTGGTTCTACCGCGCGCACCCCGACGCGCTCCCGGTGACGCGCGAGGGCGTCCGCCTGGCCTTCGGCTCGCGCGGCGCGATCTGCCACTCCAACCCCGACTACCGGGCGGCCGCGGCCACGATCACGACGGCCCTCGCCGAGCGCTACGGCAGCCACCCCGCCGTCGTGCTCTGGCACGTCCACAACGAGTACGGCGCCCCCGTCCTCGCCTGCTACTGCGACACCTGCGCGACGGCCTTCCGGGACTGGCTGCGTGTGCGCTACGGCACGCTCGGCGCCCTCAACCAGGCCTGGGGAACGGCGTTTTGGGGCCAGCAGTACGGGGACTGGGAGGAGATCACTCCGCCCCGCGCGACCCCGTCCGTATGCAATCCCACCCAGCAACTGGACTACCACCGCTTCGCCGACGCCCAGGCCCGCGCCAACTTCGTGGCCGAGCGCGACATCCTGCACCGCCTCTCCCCCGGCGTCCCCGTCACCACCAACTTCATGGTCGCGCCGAGCCAGGGCCAGACCGTCGACTACTGGGCCTGGGCCAAGGAGGTCGACCTCGTCACCAACGACCACTACCTGATGACGGACGGCCGCCGCACCCACGTGAACCTGGCGCTGGCCGCCGACCTGACGCGCTCGGTGGCGGACGGCGGCCCGTGGCTGCTGCTGGAACACGCCACGTCCGGGGTCAACTGGCAGCCGTACAACCCGGCGAAGCGTCCCGGTGAGATGGCGCGGAACTCACTCGGGCACGTGGCCCGGGGCTCCGAGGGCGCGATGTTCTTCCAGTGGCGGCAGTCGCAGTCCGGCGCGGAGAAGTTCCACACCGCGATGCTGGCGAACTCCGGTACCGACAACCGGGGTTGGCGCGAGGTCACCGACCTCGGCCGACGCGTCGCGGGCCTGAGCCGGGCCGGTCTGCGGGGTACGCGGACGCGGGGTGACGTGGCGATGGTGTGGTCGTGGGACTCCTGGTGGGCGCAGAGCCTGGAGTGGCGGCCGAGCAAGGATCTGGACGCGCGGGAACGGTTGGATTCGTTCTACGAGGCCTTGTACGACCGGCACTTGACGGTCGACTTCCTGCCGCCGACCGGGTTGGGGGACCTGGACCCGGAGCGGTATCCGCTGCTGGTGGTACCGCAGTTGTACGCGGCGCCGGTCGGGGTGGGTGCCGATCTGGAGAGGTACGTGTCGCGGGGCGGGACGCTGTTGGTCTCCTTCTTCTCCGGGATCGTCGACGAGAACGACACGCTGCATCCGGGCGCGTATCCGGGGGCGCTGCGGAACGTACTCGGGCTGACCGTCGAGGAGTTCGATCCGTTGCTGCCGGGCGAGACGGTGTCGGTTCGGGGGGCGGACGGTTCGTCGTACGTGGCGGATCTGTGGTCGGAGGTGGTGGTGCCGGGGGCCGGTTGCGAGACGGTCGCGGTGTTTGCCGACGGGCGTACGGCGGGAGGGCCCGCGTTGACCCGGTACGCGCTGGGGTCCGGTGCGGCCTGGTACTTGGCGACACGGCTCACCGGTGCGGATCTGGCGGCCGTGGTGGACCTCGCCCTCGCGGACGCCGGGATCACGCCGGTCGACCTGCCTCGCGATGTCGAACTCGTCGTACGGGAGGGCGAGTCGGGGACGTTTCGCTTCGCGGTGAACCACACCGGGGGCGAGGTGAAGGTGGTGCTGCCGGACGGGAGTCGGGCGGCGGTGCCGGCGGGCGGGGTGGAGGTGTTCCGGGACCCGCGCTGACCAACTCCGTTGCCGGGCAGCTCAGTTCTGCCGTTGCTGTCAATTGCTGTCATTGAGAGGGAACTTCGTTATGCGTAGACGCAGTGTTCTTACGGCGGCGGGTGCGGCCGCGCTCGCGGTACCGGTGTTGGGCGCGGCACCGGCCGTGGCGAGCACCGGTACCGGTACCTCGACCGGAGGTGCGTCGGACCGGCGCCGGTTGGAGATCCGGGGGATGGACATCTCGTCGCTCCCCAAGGACGAGGCGTTCGGTGCCGTGTACCGCCGTGCGGACGGCCGCCGCGACGATCCCATCCGGATCCTCGCGGACGCCGGTGTGACCCACGCCCGTCTCAAGGTCTGGGTGAACCCGGCCGACGGCTACAACAACAAGAAGCACATCCTGCCGTTGGCGAAGCGGTTGCGCCGGGCGGGCATCGGCATCTGGGTCGACTTCCACTACTCCGACACGTGGGCCGACCCGTCGCACCAGACCAAGCCGGCGGCCTGGGCCGACCTGGATGTGGCGGGCCTGACGAGGGCGGTCTACGACCACACGGCCGACGTCCTGGGCGCCCTGCGCCGCCAGGGCACCCCGGCCGACCTCGTCCAGATCGGCAACGAGATCAACGGTGGCGTCCTCTGGCCCACCGGCAAGAACTGGGGTGACGACGGCGGGGGTTGGGGCAACCTGACCACGTTCCTCAAGGCAGGCCTGAACGCGGCGCGCGACACGACACCGCGCATCCGCACGATGCTCCACATCGCCTCGGGCGGCGACAACGGCACGTCACGTTGGTGGTACGACAACGTGGTCGCCGACGGCGTGGACTTCGACATCATCGCCCAGTCGTACTACCCGTTCTGGCACGGCGCTCCGGAGGCCGCGGCGGCCAACTTGGCGGATCTGGCGGCCCGTTACGACAAGCCGGTGCTGATCGCGGAGACGGCGTACCCGTTCACGCTGCAGAGCGAGGACGCGACGAACGACATCATGTACGACCCCTCGCAGCTCACGGAGGGCTATCCGGCGACACCGGCGGGCCAGGCGGCGTGGCTGCGCACAGTGGCGGACCTGATGGCGAACGTTCCCGGCAACAAGGGCCTGGGCTACTGCTATTGGGAGGGGGTCTGGACGTATCGCAAGGGCGACGGCTGGGACCCGACCGACCCGACGTCCGGCAACGCGTGGGAGAACCTGGCGTTGTTCGACTTCCAGGACAGGGCGCTGCCGGGGCTGCGGACGCTGGGCGGCTACCGGTCGTAGAGCTGCTCGTGGGGTGACTTGTCTGGTGTTTGTCCGGTGCTGTCCGGGTGGCTGGGACAGTTCGTACGGGTAGTGGCCGTCGCGGCACGGTCGTACGACGGAGGGCGCGGGATGAGTGTCGAGAGTGAGCCGGAGCAGCTCAACAGCGAGGCGGACGAGCCGGGTTGGGAGGTCGACCCGGACGACGAGTGGGGCCTCGCCGTGGTCGCCACGGTGGGGCGCCAGTTGAAGCTCCGGCGCGAGGCGGTGGGGATGCGGACCGCTGACTTCGCGGTGAGGGTCGGTTACAGCGAGGACATGGTCCGCAAGATCGAGGGCGGCAGGCGGATTCCCCGGCCCGAGTATCTGGACACCTCGGACGAGGTGTTGGGGGCGGATGGGCTGATCTCGGCGATGAAGGAGGACGTGGAGAAGGTTCGGTATCCGAAGAGGGTGCGGGACTTGGCGACGTTCGAGGCCAGCGCGGTCGAACTGCTCTCGTACGGTAGTCACGCTCTGCATGGCCTGCTGCAGACAGAGGAGTTCATGTCGGCGCTGCTCGGATCGCAACGGCCCGCGCTTCCGAAAAACCAGTTGGAGCGGGCGGTCGCCGGGCGCATGGCCCGGAAGAAGATCTTCCAACGCTCGCCTGCTCCTGAACTCAGCTTCGTATTGGAAGAGGTGACGTTGAGGCGCCCGGTCGGGGGCAAGGACGTACTGCGCAGGCAGCTCGAACACGTCGTGGAAATGTCCCAGTTGCGGAACGTCCAAATCCAGGTGCTGCCGACGGACCGCTGGGACCATCCCGGGATGGGAGGGCGGATCCAGGTGTTGAAGTTCGGGGACGGTACAGCAACCGGTCGCATGGATGACGGGTACGGCGGTCGTCTTGTCTCCGACCTGAAGCAGTTGCGGATCCTTGAGTTGCGCTATGGAATTATCCGAACCGAGGCTCTGAGCACACGGGAGTCCCTGGCCTTCATTGAGCAACTACTGGGAGAGACATGATGCGCAAGGCCCCCGACGGAGACGCTTCCGAACTGCACTGGTTCAAGAGCAGTTTCAGCGACACCAGCGACCCGAACGACTGCGTCGAGGTGGCCACCACCCCCGGCACCATCCACATCCGCGACTCCAAGCACCACACCCAGGGCCCCCGCCTCACCTTCGCCCCCACCACCTGGACCGACTTCGTTCCCTACGACTCGAACGACTAGCCCCACCCTTGGGGTTGGAGCAATGCCGTGGGTAGTACTGCTGTCCCTACCCTGACCGCTGGCGGCTGCCGTCCCCGTAGAGGATGATCGGCACGCGAAGGCCCGGCGAGTTCGTCGACCACGGTCGTCGGACCTTCGTGCCGTGAGATGGCGGCGCCGCCCCGCGCGCGACAACCGGGCCCGGCGCGCCGTGGAAAGCGGCTGCTTCCGGACCCTTCGCTGCCACGATGCTCCTCAACAAGCCGCAGGTGCGGAGCCGTTGGGCGTGCAGTCGGCCGGAAGAACGCCGTGGCACCGTCGGCCGGATCGGTCCCTGAAGCAGAGAAAAGGAACCCACGGTGTCCGACGAAGGACGGCTGATCGCCGGCCGATACCGCATCCTCGACCGCATCGGTCGGGGCGGCATGGCCACCGTGTGGCGCGCCCACGACGAACTCCTCGACCGCCAGGTCGCCGTCAAGAAGCTCCACCCCCAGCCCCAACTCGACGACGCCGAACTCGCCACCCTCTTCGAACGCGCCCGGCGCGAGGCCCGCAGCGCCGCCCGGATCAGCCACTCCAATGTCGTCGTGGTCCACGACGTCGTGGACGACGAGGGCCGGCCCACCATCGTGATGGAGTACGTGCGCTCCACCACCCTCGCCGACCTGATCAAGGAGCACGGCCCGGTCCCGCTCGACGAGGTCGCCCGGATCGGCCGGGGCGTGATCGCCGCGTTACGGGCCGCGCACCGGGCCGGGGTCCTGCACCGGGACGTGAAACCGGGCAACGTGCTGCTCGCCGAGGACGGCCGCGTGGTCCTCACCGACTTCGGCATCGCCCAGGCCGCCGAGACCTCGGCGCTCACCCGCACCGGCCAGTTGGTGGGATCGGTCGACTTCATGGCCCCCGAGCGACTGGTCGGCGCCAGACCCGGACCGGAGGCCGACCTGTGGGCACTGGGCGCGACGCTCTTCGAAGCGATCGAGGGCCGCTCACCGTTCCTCCGGGACACGGTGACGCAGACGATGTACGCCATCGCCATGGAACCGCCTCCCGAGGTGCGCGGCGCCGGACCGCTCACCCCCCTGATCCAGGGCCTGCTCATGGCCAAACCGGACGAGCGGCTGTCGGCCGAGGACGCCGAACGCATGCTGCGAATACCGGCGGGCGCAGCGGGGTCCTCTGTTGTTCTGCCGGAGTCGGGATCGGAGTCGGAGTCGGCACCGGCACCGGCACCGGCACCGGGGCTCAACTCGGACCGCGGAACCGACGAGGCCTCCGCGGCCGAGCCACCCGCAGAACCTCCGTCGCCCGACACGACCGACCAGCAGGCGCACCGGTTCCCGGCCCGTTCGAAGAAGCCAGTCGTGCTCGCCGCAGCCGTCGCCACGGCGTTGTTGATCACGATCGCCGTACTGCTGACCACCCTGCCGACGGGGAAGAGCAGCAGCAACAGCACCAGCGTCACCGCGTCGGACGGCACGCTCCCGGCCGACGACCCCACCCAACAGGCCAGGGACACATCCGCACCCACGACCTCCTCCCCCAAGGCGTCCCACTCCGCGAGTTCCGGCGCCAAGTCACCGACGCCGCACGCCTCTTCGCAGCCGACGTCCACGACAGTGCAGGAGGAATCCGAGTCGGGGTCCGGAGGCAATGCCGGATCCGAGGAGAGCGGATCCGGCGCAACGGTCGACCCGGTCGTCGGCCACGCCCTGGTGGTCCCCGCCACGCAGAAGTGCCTGAGCGGCGGCGCCGGGACCGAGGGAATCCAGCTGGTCCATGTCACCTGCGACGGTTCCGCGGCACAGCACTGGCAGACCGGATCGGGGGACACCTTCCGCTCGTTGGGGAAATGCATGACCGTGGCCGGCGGAGCGAGCGACGACCGGACCGAGATCCAACTGAGCGCGTGCAGCGGCGACTCCAGCCAGCAATTCCACTTCTCCGGTACGGAACTGGTGGCTGATCAGTCCCGGAAATGCGTCACCGTTTTCGGGGGCACGAGCGGCACGGTGGTGGTCCTGTGGGAATGCAACGGCTGGGACAACCAGACCTGGACCCTCCAATGACATGGCAGCGATGAACCACTTCGGCACGGCTCTGCGCGGTTGGCGTGAGCGCATGTCACCGCAGGACTTCGGGCTGGCGGTCGGCGGGGAACGGCGCATCTCCGGACTGCGCCGCGAGGAACTGGCCGGTTTGGCGGGCCTGTCCGCCGACTACGTGATGCAGCTGGAACAGGGCCGCGCCCGCAACCCCTCGGCCCAAGTGGTCGCCGCCCTGGCCAGAGCACTGCGCCTCGACCCGTCCGAGCGTGACCATCTGTTTCGCTGCGCCGGCCTCGTACCGCCCTCGGTGGGGAAGGTCTCCAGGGAGATGCCCCTGAGTGCGCAGCGACTTGTACGGCAGTTGGGAGACGTTCCCGCCGCGGTCTTCGCTGCCGACTGGACCATCCTCGGCTGGAACAGGATGTGGACGGCCGCGATCGGAGATCCCCGTGCGTACGGTTGGGACGAGCGCAGTCTCGTTGCCGGGACGTTCCCGGCGAGCGGCAGCCGAGGACTGGAACCGATTGCGGCATGGCCCATTCGGCCAGGAAAAGGCATCGAAGCGCAGGAGGAGGACCTCGTCGCCGACCTCCGTGTGACGGCCGCCGCCCATCCCCATGACGTACGTCTTGCCTCACTCGTTGAGCGCATGCTTCGAAGCAACCCGCGCTTCGCCCGTCTGTGGTCCAACGGCACTGCCGGCCCCTATGCCGGCGACCACGTGACCATCGAGCATCCACTGGTGGGTGACATCGCCGTCGACATCGACACCCTGGTTCCTGCTGGCACCGACCTCAGGATCCTCACGTGTGCGACTGTGTCCGACACCACCGACGCGGAGAAGTTGGCTGCTCTACGTGCGTCCTGTCCTCCACCGCGCGACGGACTGACCCACCCCGACTCGGAGACCTCCACCCTCGGCTGAGGCGCCCGAAGTCACCCGCCCTTCCGCGCCGACGAGATGAGCTTCCGCGTCGCCCGGTCCGTGAGGGCCTGAACCCCGGCCACCTGTCCGACCGACCACCCGCCGCACCACCGGCCCGCACTCAGGGCTGAACAGGCTGGCCGGGAGGTCGAGTTGGGTCATAGTGCGTGCGGGCGAACGTGTCGTTCGCACGGTGCACGGTGTCGGGTTCGGGCGGCGCCGGCCACACGCTGAGGAAGTGCTCTTCCACCGGGGTGTCGCCCGCGTGCCCGTCGCCTTCATCACGTCCCCGCGCCTGCACACGGACGCGATACCAACCCGCGCCGCCCGTCGCGAAGTTCCCGGCGTCCTCCTCGACGTCACCGCCCCACCGGAACAACCGCAGGTCGCCACTCGTACTGCAGATACTCACGTCCACCACCGTCTCCCACTCCTCGCCCGGCAGCGGTGGTTCAGCCGCGCGCTGCCGGGTGGTCAGGCGTATCCAGCCGGTGTGCGTGCCCGCGAGCACCGTGAGGTGTTCCGGGCCCCCTGCCGCCAGGCTGTTTCCCGCGAAGATCCGCCTGACCGTGTCGGCGTCGTCGTACTCGCTGAGAAATTCGTCGCCCTGCAGGTAGTACTGCCGGTAGGAGACGAACATCCGATCCGAAGTCCACGTCGTGTAGCGCATCCACCGGATCATGCACTGCCCCACTGACAACGCGTGGCGAAGACCTGGAAGGCATCATCGAGGCATGTTCACCCCCGAACAACGCGACCGCACCCGCGCCCAACTCCTCGTCCGCGCCGAAGCCGACGACGCGATCGTCGGCTTCGCCTACACCGGCTCGCACGCCACCGGCACCGGCGACCGCTGGTCGGACACGGACATCGTGCTGGCGGTCGACGGCGAGATCGCCGAGACAGTGAACCGGTGGACGGCGTGGATCTACGACGAGTTCGACGCCCGGCACCACTGGGATCTCGGCGTGGGCGGCATCAGCGTCATCCGCGTGTTCCTGCTGCCCGGGTGGGTGGAGCTGGACCTCACCTTCGCCCCGGAACCGGAGTTCGGCGCCCGGGGTCCGGCCTGGCAGACACTCTTCGGCACCCCCCACGAACAGCCGCCGTTCCCCCCACCCGACCGCAACACCCTGATCGGCTACGCCTGGCACCACGCCCTGCACGCCCGCATCTGCCTTGAACGGGGCCATAGTTGGCAGGCAGCGCACTGGATCAACGCCCTGCGCGACCAACTGATCACCCTGGCCTGCCTACGCCTCGACCTCCCCACCGCCTACTCAAAAGGCGCCCACCTGCTACCGGCCGAGGTCACGACCCCACTCGAGTCCACCCTCATCCGCTCCCTCACGGAACCGGAACTCCGCCGCGCGCTCACCACGACAATCACAGCCACGGCAGCGGAACTTGACCACTCCGACCCCCAACTCGCCGCCCGCCTCAACCCGATGCTCACGGAGCTGACGTAACTCATGGGCACGACCACCCACATCGACCTCGTCCCCGTCCCATCCGGCCAGGTCACCCTCTCCGACCGCCGCACGCAACGCAGTTGGACGGTCGACCTCGCCCCCTTCCACCTCGGCGCCCTCCCCGTCACACAGGAGCAGTACGCCCAGGTCACCGGCGAGCGGCCCAGCACCGCACAGGGCAGCGACCGCCTCCCCGTGGAGACCGTGTCGTGGCGGGACGCGGTCCTCTTCTGCAACTCCCTTTCACGGCAAGAGGAGTTGCCACCCGCGTACGACTTCGACGCCCACGGCGAGGCCGTCGTACGCGAACCCTCCGCCGACGGCTACCGCCTCCCCACCGAGGCCGAGTGGGAGTACGCGTGCCGGGCGGGGACGAGCGGCCCCCGCTACGGACCCCTCGACGACATCGCCTGGCACCGCGCCAACTCCGGGGAGCGGCCCCACGAACCGGGCGGCCGACTCCCCAACCCCTGGGGCCTGCACGACATGCTGGGCAACGTGTGGGAATGGTGCTGGGACCTCTACGACCCCGAGGTCTACGGCACCTACCGGGTCCTGCGCGGCGGCGGCTGGTTCGACGAGCACTGGAGCTGCCGCGCCTCGGTACGACGCCGAAGCCACCCCACCTTCCGCGTGGACGACGTGGGCTTCCGCGTCGCCCGATCGATCCGGTCCGTAACGAGCTGAGCCCCGGTCGCGACCCCGGTCGTCACCTACCCGTGCGCGGACGCCAGATGCTTCGCCAGCCTCGGCGACGCGAACTCCGTCCCGCACACGAACCGCATCACCGGCCCGTACGACGACGCCGCCGGCAGCCCCGTGAAGTACACCCCCGGCACCGAGGACACATACCCCGCACCGAGCTTCGGCGTACCCCGGCTCACCGCCAGCTGGGTGCGCAACTCGTGCCCCAGGAAGTCCATCGCCGCGATGTCCACCCGGTACCCCGTCGCCGAGATGACGTGGTCGGCGGTGAGTTGCTGTGTGCCTCCGCCCGGCGTCGCGACTGTGAGCGCCGGGCCGCCGTTCGCCCCGCCCGCCTCCGCCCGTACGATCCGCTCGACCTGGCTGACCTGCACCTTCCCCTCGAACCGCTCGCGCAGCCACCACGCACCGAGTGGGCCGAGCACCCGGCGGACCAGGTAGTGCCGGGTCTGCTCGGGGAGGTAGCGGTACGGCTGGGGGTAGTAACTCAGCGCCCACAGCGACCACGCCCGTCCGAACGGCGACTCGGGGCGCAGCTTCGGCTGCTTCCAGGGCGGTGCGCCGAAAGCGACCCGGCCGTTCCCGCGCGAGACGATCCGCACATTCGCACCCGCCTCCGCCGCCAACGCCGCCGTCTCCAGGGCGGACTGCCCGGCGCCGACGACGATCAGCTCCTTGCCCTTGAACCCGCTCAGGTCGTGGTGCTGCGAACTGTGCGAGACGGGACCGGTGGGCGCGGGCCCGTCGACCGCAGCGGCTGCCAGCTCCGGCGGGAGGTGGGCCAGGCCGTACAGGCCGGTCGCGACCACGACCGCCCTCGCCGTGAACAACTCCCCCGAGTCCAGCTTGAGTTCGAAGCCGCCGTCCTTGTTCCGGTCCACGGAGACGACCCGTACCCGCTCCAGCTCGGGCACCAGCTTCTGCTGGAACCACTCGCCGTAGCCGATGAAGGTCTCCACCGGGATGATGTCCTCGTCGGTGACCAGGCGGGGGATGCCGGCCGCGTCGCAGTAGTCGACGAGGTTGTGGCCGGGCTGCGGGGCGTCGAGGCTGGAGGCGGCGGGGGTCGACTTCAGGAGCATCCCGGCGGGCATGTGGTCGCGCCAGCTGACCATGGGCTCGCCGAAGACACGGACCGGAATGCCGCGTGCCCGCAGATGCGCGGCGGTGGACAGGCCGAACGGCCCGGCGCCGATGACTGCTACCGGTTGAATCACGAAGTCCCTCCCCAGGACATTCAATTTCGTCACTTCGTGCTGGAGGTACTGCTCGAACTGCTGGTGCTGCTGCCGCGCCGGTTGGTGCGCCACAGCTGATACAGGTGCTTCGCGCCCGGCCGCACGAAGCGGGCAAGCATCGTGAAGAACGGCCGCAGGTCGTCACCCGCGAGCCAGGCCAGCTCCGTCCCGCTCGCCTTCGCCGGCGCGTGCGGCGTCGTATAGCCGCTGCGGCGGTAGGCGAGGAGGGCGGGCAGGTCGATGTTCTCCACGATGTACCGGTGGCCGGCGCGCTGTTCCCCCTCCGGGACGGCGCGGCCGGTCAGGTCGAGATGCATGGCGCGGACGACGTCCACCCCCGACTCGTTCTCGAAGAGCCGGAACTGGGCGCCCATGCGGGGGTTGAAGTCGAGCAGTTTGTACTGACCGTCGCGCCGGTCGAAGCGCAGGTCGAGGTCGACGATTCCGGTGAAGCCGATCTGTTTGATGAAACGTGCGGCGAGGTCCGCGAGTTCCGGATTGTCGACCACGTACGCATGTGCGGTCATCCCCGCGTGCGGCGGCCAGGAGCGCACCTTGACGCCGGTGAACATGGCGAGCGGGGTCGAGTCCTGGTCGAAGTAGGCGTGCACGATCCAGTCCTCGGCCTCCTCTCTCGGCAGGTACTCCTGGAGGATCACCCCGGGGTGCTCGCCCCAGTCCCGGGCCAGCGTGAGCAGCCCCTCGCGGGTCGTGATCTTCGTCGTACCGTTGACGGCGGGCTGGGAGCGCCGTACGAACGCCTCCCTGTTCTTGGCCACGATCGGGAAGCGGGCCTTCTCGGCGAAGTCGACGATGTCGTCGTACGACTGCGGGAAGGCGGCCGTGGGGCTGGGTATGCCGTGTTCGACGCAGAGTTCGTGCAGGCCCTGCTTGCTCGCGAGGTGACGCGGCAACTTCGGTTCCACGCGCGGGAAGAGGAAGCGGTCGCCGAGCGCGTCCTGGTGCTCGGCGATCAGGACGGCGGCCTCCTCGTCGGTGGGGATGAGGACGGTGGGCCGGCCGATACGGCGCCCGATACGCAGCAGACCCTCCACCAGTCGCCCGGGCTCCTCCGTGCCGGTCGTCGGCCACACGAACGCGCGCTCCAGGTAACGGGATACGGCCGCCGGCGTGTAACGGTCCTCCGTTATCGCATACATCGGCACGCCGAGGCGCCCCAGACTCCGGATCGCGCCCACCCCGCCGTGATGCAGCGGATAGTCGCCGAACTTCACGATCAGGCCCGGCACTTCGCGGTCGGCCTCGAAAGGCACGCTGCTGGTGCGCTTGGCCACGGGTCCCCCCACGTGTCCCCCCTACGGACCGGACCCACCCCGTCCGTGTCCCCCAAAGGACGCTAAGCCGGAATTGCCTCTTCCGACAAGGCTTATTCGGACATTGCGAACTCTTTAGACACTGCCGGTCCCTGCAACTCACCCGTAACGTATGGCGCGGCCACATGCGAGTACGCACGAGAGTGAGGCAGCACCCCATGCCCCCCTTCGACCTTCCCGAGGGCGACCCCTTCGGCGCGCACAATCTTCCGTACGGCGTCTTCTCCCCCGCCGGTTCGGACGAACGGACCGTCGGCGTCCGCCTCGGCGACCAGGTGCTCGACGCGGGCGCCGCGGCCTCCGCGCTCGGCTCGCCGTACGTCTCCCTCCTCGCGCACCCCACCCTCACCCCGCTGCTCGCCGCGGGCCGCACGGCCTGGTCGGATGTCCGGCGCGCGCTGACCGCGTGGGTGACGGTGCCCTCCCACCAGGACACGATCACCCCGTACTTCCACCCGCTCTCCGCGGTGACCCTGCACCTGCCCTTCGAGGTCGCGGACTACGTCGACTTCTACGCCTCGGAGAACCACGCCCGGAACGTCGGCCGCATCTTCCGCCCCGACGCGCCCGACTCCCTGACCCCCAACTGGAAGCACCTGCCGATCGGTTACCACGGCCGCTCCGGCACGGTCGTGGTCTCGGGCACGGATGTCGTACGGCCCTCCGGGCAGCGCAAGTCCCCGGCCGACCCGGCGCCCGTCTTCGGCCCGTCCGTCCGCCTGGACATCGAGGCGGAGGTCGGTTTCGTGGTCGGGGCGCCGTCGGAGAGGGGCCGGCCGGTGGCGCTCGCCGACTTCCGCGAGCACGTCTTCGGCCTGTGCCTCCTCAACGACTGGTCGGCACGCGACATCCAGGCCTGGGAGTACGTCCCCCTCGGCCCGTTCCTCGGCAAGTCCTTCGCCACGTCGGTGTCGGCGTGGATCACCCCGCTGGACGCGCTGGAGGAGTCGCGGGTGACACCGCCGGAGCGCACGCACGAACTCCTCCCCTACCTGGACGACTCGGCCGAGGAACCCGGCGGCTACGACCTCCGCGTCTCCGTCGCGATCAACGGCCACACGGTGTCCGAGCCGCCGTTCTCCACCATGTACTGGACGGCCGCCCAGCAACTCGCCCAGATGACGGCCAACGGCGCCTCCCTGCGCACCGGCGACCTGTACGGTTCCGGCACGGTCAGCGGCCCGACGGAACGCGAGCGCGGTTCGCTGCTGGAGCTGACCTGGAACGGCCGCGACCCCCTCGAACTCCCGGACGGCAAGCGGACGTTCCTGGAGGACGGGGACGTGGTGACCCTGTCGGCGTGGGCACCGGGCGCGGACGGCACGCGGGTGGGCCTGGGGGAGGTCACCGGCCGGATCGTGGCGCGGGACTGAGACGCGGGACTGAGACGTGGGGATCGGCGGGCGGATCGTGGCGCGGGGGTCGGCGGGTGAGATGAGTCCGGTGGTCTCCGTACACCTGACTCCGGCCGCCCGTGCAGTCATACTGACGGCGGGCGGCGCACATGTCGTGTACCCGCCCTCGGGTACAGCCGCACCCGCACCTTCTGTTCGTTCCGTTCCTCCCGTTCCTCCCGTTCCTTCTGTTCGTTCCGTTGACCAGGATCCGGAGCCCGTGGCATGACTGTCTGCCTGCTCCTGCTGAGCGTCGTCGCCCTCTCGGCCGCCGTGCCGGCTCCGCGCGCGCTCACCCGGGCCGTGTGGCCCGAGCGGGAACCCGTGGTCGGCCTGTGGGTGTGGCAGTGCCTGGTCGCCACGGTCCTGCTGTGCTGTCTGGCCGCCCTGGTCCTCGGCGCCGCCGCCGTCTTCCACACCGTCCGTGACCATGTCTTCGCCCCCGCTCCCCCGGCCGTCACCGCGGCCTACGACCTCTCCGCCGCCCCTGTCTGGGCGGTCGCCCTCACGCTGTCACTCGCCTGCGGGGCCGCCTGGACCACCGCGATGCTGGCCCGCGAACTCGCCGAGGCCCGCCGCCGCCGCGGCCAGGCCCGCGCACACCTGCGCGAACGCGCCCCCGACCTGCCGGCCGGCCTGCCACCGGCGCGCGGTCCCCTCCTCGTCCTGGAGGACGAGTACCCGGACGCCTGGTGGATGCCCGGCCATCCGCCCCAACTCGTCGTCACCACGGGGGCTTTGCACCGCCTCACCGGCCACCAGCTCGACGCCGTCCTCACCCACGAACGCGGCCACGCCCGCGCCCACCACGACTGGCTCCTGCACCTGTCGACCGCACTGGCCTCGGGCTTCCCGCACGTCCCCCTGTTCGCCCACTTCTGCGACCAGACCCACCGCCTGGTCGAGCTGGCCGCCGACGACACCGCCTCCCGCCAATGCGGCCACCTGACCACGGCGTTGGCGTTGATCGAGCTGAACAACCATCGAGGCGTCCTCTCCTGCGCCTCCAGCCACCGCCTCCTCGGCGAACGCGTCGACCGCCTCCTGGACCCCCGCCCGAGGCTGGGCCGCCGTCACCGGGCCCTGACGACCACGGTGGCGGCCCTGGTCCCCTTGCTGCCCCTGCTGATCGTGTTCGCTCCCGGCCTGACGGCCTTGGCCTGAGCGGCCCAAACGGACGTCACTGCGCTGACGCACCTGGGCTGACGGCCCTCGGTTGACGGCCCTGGGTTGACGACCCTCAGTTGACGACCCTCGGCTGACGACCCTCAGTTGACGGCCCTGGGTTGACGACCGGGCCGCTGACCGCAGTCAGCTGACGGCACCGGCCCGGCGGCAGCGGACTGACGCCCGGGCCCGACGCACTCGCCCAACGGGACGGGCCGACAAGGCCGACCCGAACACGCACTGGACTGAGGGCCCCGGGCTCACGGCCCCGGGCTCACGCCCCTGGGCTGGGGGCTGTACCGGGCTCCCTACACCCGGTCCCGGACTGACGGCCCTGGGCCGAGGACCGCACCAGGCTCCCTACACCCGATCCCGGCCCCTACATTCCAGCCCCGGCCCCTATATCCAGTCCTCAGGCTCCGGCTCCGCATCCATCTCCGGCCAGTAATCCGCCCCGGGGTCAACATCCTTCGCCGCCCGTGCCGGTGCGGGTGCCGACGCCTGTGCCGACGCCTGCGCCGAGGCCTGCGCCTGCGCCGAACTCCGCGCTACAGCTGGCGCGGGCTCCGGCGCCGGAGCCGCCCCCGAGCCCCCGCTCGGCGCCTCGCCCAGCCCCGCCAGCACCCCGATCACGCCCTCCCCGTACGTCGCCAGTTTCTTCTCGCCGACCCCGCTGATCTCCCCCAACTGCCCCACCGACGTGGGCCAGATCGTCGTGATCTCCCTGAGCGTGGCGTCGTGGAAGATGACGTACGCCGGAACTCCCTGCTCACGAGCCTGTTCCGCGCGCCAGGCGCGCAGGGCCTCGAAGGCGGGCTGCAGCGACTCGGGCAACTCCACCGCCGCGGCCTTGGCCTTGCGCTCGCCCCGGCCCGAGGACGAGGACCCCGACCGCGAACTCGCCGGCTTCTTCGGCTCCTTGCGCAGCGGCACCTCCCGCTCGCGCCGCAGCACCGTGCCGCTCGCCTCGGTGAGTACCAGCGTGCCGTACTCCCCCTCGACCGCGAGCAGCCCCTGAGCCAGCAACTGCCGTACGACGCCCCGCCATTCACCCTCGGCCAGATCCTCGCCGATGCCGAACACGGACAGCTGGTCGTGGTCGAACTGGATCACCTTGGCCGACCGGCGCCCCAAGAGGATGTCCACGATCTGCAGGGCGCCGAACTTCTGGCCCCGCTCCCGCTGCAGCCGCACCACCGTCGACAGCACCTTCTGCGCGGCGACCGTGCCGTCCCAGGTCTCCGGCGGGGTGAGGCAGGTGTCGCAGTTGCCGCAGCCCGCCACGTCCGGGTCCTGCCCGAAGTAGGCGAGCAGTTGGCCGCGCCGGCACTGCGCGGTCTCGCACAGCGCGAGCATGGCCTCCAGGTGGGAGGCGGCCCGGCGGCGGAACGCCTCGTCGCCCTCGCTCGACTGGATCATCTTGCGCTGCTGTATGACGTCGTTCAGGCCGTACGCCATCCATGCCGTGGAGGGCATTCCGTCCCGCCCGGCACGACCCGTCTCCTGGTAGTAGCCCTCCACCGACTTCGGCAGGTCCAGGTGGGCGACGAACCGTACGTCCGGCTTGTCGATGCCCATGCCGAAAGCGATGGTCGCGACGACGATCAGACCGTCCTCGCGCAGGAACCGGGACTGGTGCGCCGCGCGGGTGCCCGAGTCCAGGCCCGCGTGGTACGGCACCGCCTCGATGCCGTTGCGCGACAGGAACTCGGCGGTCGTGTCGACGGACTTGCGGGACAGGCAGTACACGATGCCCGCGTCGCCCGCGTGCTCCTCGCGAAGGAAGCTCAGCAGCTGCTTCTTGGGGTCGGCCTTCGGCACGATCCGGTACTGGATGTTGGGCCGGTCGAAGCTCGCCACGAAGTGCCGGGCGCTCGGCATGTTGAGCCGCTGGGTGATCTCCTTGTGCGTCGCGTCCGTGGCCGTCGCCGTGAGCGCGATCCGCGGGACGTCCGGCCAGCGCTCGCCGAGCACCGAGAGGGACAGATAGTCCGGGCGGAAGTCGTGACCCCACGAGGACACACAGTGCGCCTCGTCGATCGCGAACACCGAGATCTTGCCGCGCGACAGCAGGTCCAGGGTGTTGTCGAGCCGCAGCCGCTCCGGCGCGAGATAGATCAGGTCCAGCTCGCCGGCCAGGAACTCCGCCTCGACCACGCGCCGCTCGTCGAAGTCCTGCGTCGAGTTCATGAACCCGGCGCGCACCCCGAGCGCCCGCAGCGCGTCCACCTGGTCCTGCATCAGCGCGATCAGCGGGGAGACGACCACTCCCGTACCGGATCTGACCAGGGACGGGATCTGGTAGCACAACGACTTGCCGCCGCCGGTCGGCATGAGGACGACGGCGTCGCCGCCCGCCACCACATGCTCGATGACCTCTTCCTGCTCGCCCCGGAAGCTGTCGTACCCGAAGACGCGGTGGAGCGTGGCCAGCGCCTCGCTCTCGCCCTGTGCCGCCGGCGTCCGTACTTCGGTCGTCACAACCGTCCCGCCCATCCCGTGCATCGCTCGTCCCCCGTACGTCGTCCCTCGACCACTGCGTCCACGATAGGGCTCCGCGCTGACAGCGTCGGAGTTATCCACAGGCTGGCGGCGGTGACCGGGTGCGGTCAGTCGAATGGCTCCCGTCACATGGCGCGACCGGTACGGCCGGAACATGCTGCTCGGGCGGGACCGCGGAGGCCCGCCACGCCCCGAACGGACGGCGCGCCGTGCGTGCGGACGCCTCCAGAAGTCAAGGAGCCCCACCATGTCCTCTCGGCCCCTGCAGAGCGCCGTCACGACCGCCCTCGCGGTGGCGACGGCCGCTGCCTTCGCGCTGACCGCCGCCCCGGCCCACGCCGCGTCCGACCCCGACCCGTCCGTGTGGACCCAGCTGAGCAAGACGACCCAGGCCACCGCCAAGTACGGGTACGAGAAATTCGCCACGGCCGACGGATACGCCCGCACCGACACCTGTGTCGCCGACCCGACCGAGCGCGGCATGGGCTACCACTACGTCAACCCGGCGAACATCGACTCGGTCGATCCGCAGAAGCCGGCGGCCCTCGTGTACGCGGACGGGTTCACGAACGAGTACACGGGCACGTCCAGCGGCGGCGCGCGCAAGCTGGTCGCGGTGGAGTGGGTCGTGAAGGACACGGGGCAGGCCGCGCCGACACTGTTCGGGCAGACCTTCCAGAAGGGCCAGCTCCCCGGCTACTTCACCCTGCACGCCTGGCTCTACAAGCCCAACTCGGCGGGCCTGTTCGCGGCGTGGAACCCCGGGGTCGTCTGCCCGACGGTCTGACCGCGCATACGCGAAGGCCCCGGCTCGCTCGAAGCGAACCGGGGCCTTCGCACTGCGCTCAGCGGACGAAGACCCCCGCCTGGTTCGCCAGGTCGAGGAAGTACTGCGGGGCCACACCGAGGACGAGTGTGGCCGCCACGGCCACCCCGATCGTCGCCATGGTCAGCGGGGACGGGACCGCGACGGTGGGGCCGTCGGGCCTCGGCTCGCTGAAGAACATGAGCACGATCACGCGGATGTAGAAGAACGCCGCGATCGCCGACGAGAGCACACCGACCACGACCAGCGGGGCCGCGCCGCCGGCCGCCGCCGCCTTGAACACGGCGAACTTCCCGGCGAAGCCGGCCGTCAGCGGAATGCCCGCGAAGGACAGCAGGAACACCGCGAACACCGCCGCGACCAACGGCGACCTCCGCCCGAGCCCCGCCCACTTGGACAGGTGCGTCGCCTCGCCGCCGGCGTCCCGGACGAGCGTGACGACCGCGAAGGCGCCGATCGTCACGAACGAGTAGGCGCCCAGGTAGAAGAGCACGGACGAGACGCCGTCACGGCTGGTCGCGATGACACCCGCGAGGATGAATCCCGCGTGGGCGATCGACGAGTACGCCAGCAGCCGCTTGATGTCGGTCTGGGTGATCGCGACGATCGCGCCGCCCAGCATCGTGATGATCGCCACGCCCCACATGACGGGCCGCCAGTCCCAGCGCAGGCCCGGCAGCACGACGTAGAGCAGGCGGAGCAGCGCTCCGAAGGCGGCCACCTTGGTCGCGGCGGCCATGAAGCCGGTGACCGGGGTCGGTGCGCCCTGGTAGACGTCGGGCGTCCACATGTGGAACGGGACCGCGCCCACCTTGAAGAGCAGGCCCATGACGATCATCGCGGCGCCGATGAGCAGCAGCGCGTCGTTGCCCATGGTGTCCGCGAGTGCCGGGTTGATGTTGGTGATCGAACCGTCGACGACCTGCGCGATCGTGGAGTACGACATCGAGCCCGCGTAGCCGTAGAGCAGCGCGATGCCGAACAGGGTGAACGCGGAGGCGAAGGCGCCGAGGAGGAAGTACTTGACCGCGGCCTCCTGCGACAGGAGCCGCTTGCGGCGGGCCAGGGCGCACAGCAGGTAGAGCGGGAGCGAGAAGACTTCCAGGGCCACGAACAGGGTCAACAGGTCGTTGGCCGACGGGAAGACCAGCATGCCGGCGACCGCGAAGAGCAGGAGCGGGAAGACCTCGGTGGTGGTGAACCCGGCCTTGACGGCTGCCTTCTCGCTGTCGCTGCCCGGCACGGACGCGGCCTGCGCGGCGAAGGAGTCGACCCGGTTGCCGTGCGCCTCCGGGTCGAGCCGCCGCTCCGCGAAGGTGAACAGGCCGACCAGTCCGGACAACAGGATCACGCCCTGGAGGAACAGGGACGGCCCGTCGACCGCGATCGCGCCCATCGCCGCGATGTGCGCCTTGGTGGTGCCGTACCCGTCGGCCGCCAGCAGCACCACTGCCACGAAGCCGAGGATCAAAGCCACGGCGGACACGAGCACCTGGGTGAGGTAACGGGCTCTGCGCGGGACGAACGCCTCGACCAGCACCCCGATGAGCGCGGCGCCGAGGATGACCAAGGTCGGCGACAATTGCCAGTACTCGATCTTCGGGGCGTTGATCTTCGAGATCGGGTCGGCCGCGGTGGCCGCGGTTGTCCACAGGCTGTGGACGGCTGTTGCGCTCACTTGGCCGCCTCCACCGAGGGCTTGGGATCCTTCTTGTGCACGTCGGACAAGGTCTGCTTGACCGACGGGTTCACGATGTCCGTGACGGGCTTCGGGTAGACGCCCAGGAAGATCAACAGCACGATCAGCGGGGCGACGACCAGGAGTTCACGCGGGCGCAGGTCCGGCATCGAGGCGACCTCGGGCTTCACCGGGCCCGTCATCGTCCTTTGGTAGAGGACGAGGGTGTAGAGCGCGGCGAGGACGATGCCGAAGGTGGCGATGATCCCGATCACCGGGTAGCGCGAGAACGTACCGACCAGGACCAGGAACTCACTCACGAAGGGCGCGAGTCCCGGCAGCGACAGCGTGGCCAGACCGCCGATCAGGAAGGTGCCCGCGAGCACCGGGGCGACTTTCTGCACCCCTCCGTAGTCGGCGATCAGACGCGAGCCGCGCCGCGAGATCAGGAACCCGGCGACCAACATCAACGCGGCCGTGGAAATGCCGTGGTTGACCATGTAGAGCGTCGCGCCGGACTGCCCCTGGCTGGTCATCGCGAAGATGCCCAGCACGATGAACCCGAAGTGCGAGATCGACGCGTACGCCACCAGCCGCTTGATGTCCCGCTGCCCGACCGCGAGCAGCGCGCCGTAGATGATGCTGATCACGGCGAGGACGAGGATCACGGGCGTCGCCCACTTGCTGGCGTTCGGGAACAGTTGGAGGCAGAAGCGGAGCATCGCGAAGGTGCCCACCTTGTCGACAACCGCCGTGATCAGTACGGCAACCGGCGCGGTGGCCTCGCCCATCGCGTTGGGCAGCCAGGTGTGCAGCGGCCACAGGGGCGCCTTCACCGCGAAGGCGAAGAAGAAGCCCAGGAACAGCCAGCGTTCGGTGTTGGTCGCCATGTGCAGCGAACCGTTGGCCCGCGCCTGCGCGATCTCCGCGAGCGAGAAGTTCCCGGCCACTACGTAGAGGCCGATCACGGCCGCCAGCATGATGAGCCCGCCGACCAGGTTGTAGAGCAGGAACTTGACCGCTGCGTACGACCGTTGGGTGGCCGCCGCCTCGTCGCCGTGCTCGTGGGCGCTGTCCCCGAAGCCGCCGATGAGGAAGTACATCGGGATCAGCATGGCTTCGAAGAAGATGTAGAAGAGGAAGACGTCGGTGGCCTCGAAGGAGATGATCACCATCGCCTCCACCGCAAGGATGAGAGCGAAGAAGCCCTGGGTGGGCCGCCAGCGCTTGTTGCCCGTCTCCAGGGGGTCGGCGTCGTGCCAGCCGGCCAGGATCACGAACGGGATCAGCAGGGCGGTGAGCGCGATGAGCGCGACCGCGATGCCGTCCACGCCCAGCTCGTAGCGGACCCCGAAGTCCGCGATCCAGGCGCGGGACTCGGTGAGTTGGTAGCGGTCGCCGCCCGGGTCGAAGCGCACCAGGACGGTGATGCCCAGCGCGAGCGTCGCCAGCGAGACGATCAGCGCCAGCCATTTCGCGGCGGTGCGCCGGGCGGCCGGGACGGCGGCCGTGGCGACCGCCCCGAGGGCCGGGAGCGCCGCCGTCGCTGTCAGGAGGGGAAAGGACATCGGTATCAGACCGCCCTCATCAGCAGGGTCGCGGCGACGAGGATGGCCGCACCGCCGAACATCGAGACCGCGTACGACCGCGCGTAGCCGTTCTGCAGCTTGCGCAGCCTTCCGGAGAGGCCGCCCATGGAGGCCGCCGTGCCGTTGACGACGCCGTCGACCAGGGTGTGGTCGACGTAGACCAGGGAGCGCGTGAGGTGCTCGCCGCCGCGCACCAGGACGACGTGGTTGAAGTCGTCCTGGAGGAGGTCGCGGCGGGCGGCCCGGGTGAGCAGCGACCCGCGCGGGGCGACGGCCGGAACCGGGCGGCGCCCGTACTGCGCCCAGGCGATCGCGACGCCGACGATCAGGACCACCATGGTGGCCAGGGTGACCGTCAGGGCGCTGACCGGGGAGTTGCCCTCCTTGTGGCCGGTGATGGGCTCCAGCCAGTGCAGGAAGCGGTTCCCGATCCCGAAGAAGGCGCCCGCGCCGACCGAGCCGATCGCCAGCACCATCATGGGGATGGTCATGGTCTTCGGGGACTCGTGCGGGTGCGGCTCGTTGCCGTTCTCGTCGGGCTGCCAGCGCTTCTCCCCGAAGAACGTCATCAGCATCACGCGCGTCATGTAGTACGCCGTGATGGCCGCGCCCAGCAGGGCCGAGCCGCCGAGGATCCAGCCCTGGGTGCCGCCCTTGGCGAAGGCCGCCTCGATGATCTTGTCCTTGGAGAAGAAGCCGGACAGGCCCGGGAAGCCGATGATGGCGAGGTAGCCGAGGCCGAAGGTGACGAACGTGATGGGCATGTACGAGCGGAGACCGCCGTACTTGCGCATGTCGACCTCCTCGTTCATGCCGTGCATGACCGAACCGGCGCCGAGGAACAGCCCGGCCTTGAAGAAGCCGTGCGTCACCAGGTGCATGATCGCGAAGACGTAGCCGATGGGGCCGAGACCCGCGGCGAGCACCATGTAGCCGATCTGCGACATCGTCGAGCCGGCCAGCGCCTTCTTGATGTCGTCCTTCGCGCAACCGACGATCGCACCGAACAGGAGCGTGACGGCACCGACGACGGTGACGACGAGTTGCGCGTTCGGAGCCGCGTTGAAGATCGCTCCGGAGCGGACGATCAGGTACACACCCGCGGTCACCATGGTCGCCGCGTGGATGAGGGCCGAGACCGGGGTCGGGCCCTCCATCGCGTCGCCGAGCCAGGACTGCAGCGGCACCTGGGCGGACTTGCCGCAGGCGGCGAGCAGCAGCATCAGGGCGATGCCCGTGAGCTTGCCCTCGGAGGCGTCACCGACGTGGCTGAGGACCGGCCCGAAGGCGAAGGTCCCGAACGTCGTGAACATCAGCATGATCGCGATCGACAGGCCCATGTCGCCGACCCGGTTGACCAGGAAGGCCTTCTTCGCGGCGGTCGCCGCGCTGGGCTTGTGCTGCCAGAAGCCGATCAGCAGGTAGGAGGCGAGACCGACGCCCTCCCAGCCGACGTACAGGAGCAGGTAGTTGTCGGCGAGGACGAGGATCAGCATCGCCGCGAGGAACAGGTTCAGATAGCCGAAGAAGCGGCGCCGGCGCTCGTCGTGCTCCATGTACCCGACCGAGTACAGGTGGATCAGCGAGCCGACACCGGTGATCAGCAGGACGAAGGTCATCGACAGCTGGTCGAGGCGGAAGGTGACGTCCGCCTGGAAGCTCTCGACGGGGACCCAGGTCCACAGGTGCTGCATGAGCGTCCGGTGCTCGGCGTTCTTCCCCAGCAGGTCGGTGAAGAGGACGACACCGATCACGAAGGAGGCGGACGACAGGGCCGTACCGATCCAGTGGCCGACGGCGTCGAGCCGCCGGCCGCCGCACAGCAGGACGACCGCTCCGAGCAGAGGCGCCGCTACCAGCAGCGCAATCAGGTTCTCCACGATTCAGCGACCCCTCAGAGCTTCATCAGGCTGGCGTCGTCGACCGAGGCCGAGTGGCGGGAACGGAACAGCGACACGATGATCGCGAGCCCGACCACGACCTCCGCGGCGGCGACGACCATCGTGAAGAAGGCGATGACCTGACCGTCGAGGTTGCCGTGCATCCGGGAGAAGGTGACGAACGCGAGGTTGCAGGCGTTGAGCATCAGCTCGATACACATGAAGACGACGATCGCGTTCCGCCTGATCAGCACGCCGGTGGCGCCGATCGTGAACAACAGGGCGGAGAGATAGAGGTAGTTGACGGGGTTCACTTCGACGCCTCCTCGGTCCGCTTGAGGTTCGCCGGCTCGATCTCGGTGCGCTCCAGGCGCTCCTCGGCGCGCTGCTCCAGGGCCCGCAGGTCGTTGAGCGCCTCGGGGGACACATCGCGGATCTGGCCGCGGTCACGGAGCGTCTTGCTGACCGTGAGCTCGGACGGGGTGCCGTCGGGCAGCAGGCCCTGGACGTCCACCGCGTTGTGCCGGGCGTAGACGCCGGGCGCGGGGAGCGGCGGGAGGTGCTTGCCCTCGCGGACACGCTGCTCGGACAGCTCGCGCTGGGTCTTGGGCCGCTCGGTGCGCTCGCGGTGCGTGAGCACCATGGCGCCGACGGCGGCCGTGATCAGCAGGGCGCCGGTGATCTCGAAAGCGAAGACGTACTTCGTGAAGATGAGGGCGGCCAGGCCCTCCACGTTGCCGTTCGCGTTGGCCGTGCTCAGGCCGTCGAACTGCGTGAGCGAGGCGTTGCCGATGCCCGCGAACAGCAGGATGCCGAAGCCGAGCCCGCAGAGAAGGGCCAGCCAGCGCTGGCCCTTGATGGTCTCCGTCAGGGAGTCGGCGGCCGTGACGCCGACCAGCATCACCACGAAGAGGAACAGCATCATGATCGCGCCGGTGTAGACGACGATCTGCACGATGCCCAGGAAGTAGGCGCCGTTGGCGAGGTAGAAGACCGCCAGAATAATCATGGTCCCGGCGAGGGAGAGGGCGCTGTGGACGGCCCTCTTCATGAGGACCGTGGACAGGGCGCCGATCACCGCGACGGTGCCGAGGACCCAGAACTGGAAGGCCTCGCCGGTGGAGGTGGAGTAGGCGGCGGCGAACTGCGCGCTCATGCTTCCACCCCCTCCTCTTCGGGCTTCTCGCCCTTGGAGACGGCCACTTGGGGCACCGTGCCGGGCGCGGCCTCCGTCACCAGGCCCCGGTAGTAGTCCTGCTCGTCCATCCCCGGGTAGATGGCGTGCGGGCTGTCGACCATGGTGTCCTCGAGGCCGGCCAGCAGCTGTTCCTTGGTGTAGATGAGGTTGGCGCGGCTGGTGTCGGCCAGCTCGAACTCGTTGGTCATCGTCAACGCGCGCGTGGGGCACGCCTCGATGCACAGGCCGCACAGGATGCAGCGGGCGTAGTTGATCTGGTAGACGCTGCCGTACCGCTCGCCCGGCGAGTAGCGCTCCTCGTCGGTGTTGTCGGCGCCCTCCACATAGATGGCGTCGGCGGGGCAGGCCCAGGCGCACAGCTCGCAGCCGACGCACTTCTCCAGGCCGTCCGGATGGCGGTTGAGCTGGTGCCGTCCGTGGAACCGGGGGGCTGTGGTCTTCTCCTGCTCCGGGTACTGCTCGGTCAGCCGCTTCTTGAACATGGCCTTGAAGGTCACGCCGAAGCCGGCCACGGGGTTCTGGAAGCCGGGCTTCTTCGGCCCGGTCTCCTTTGGCTCCTCAGCCATCGGACGCCTCCTTTCCATCCAGAGATCCGTCACTGCCAGTGTCCGACCCACCACTGACAATCAACTCCCGCTCGCGGCGCGAGGGGCGCCGAGGCACCGGCGGCAACTCCTGTCCCGGCAGCGGCGGTACGGGGAATCCGCCCGCCATCGCGTCGAACCCGGCGGGTTCCTCGGCGGACCGCTCGGTCTCGTTCGCCTTCTGGCGGAACATGTCCGCGATGAAGGACAGCAACAGCAGGACGAGCACACCGCCGCCGACGTAGAGGGCGATGTCGGCGAAGTCGTAGTTCTCGTTCTTCAGGGTCCGCACGGTCGCGACGAGCATCAGCCAGACCACGGAGACCGGGATGAGGACCTTCCAGCCGAGCTTCATCAACTGGTCGTAGCGCACGCGCGGGAGCGTGCCGCGCAGCCAGATGAAGAAGAACAGCAGCAGCTGGACCTTGACGACGAACCAGAGCATCGGCCACCAGCCGTGGTTCGCGCCCTCCCAGAAGGAGCTGATCGGCCACGGGGCCCGCCAGCCGCCCAGGAAGAGCGTGGTCGACACCGCGGAGACCGTCACCATGTTCACGTACTCGGCGAGCATGAAGAGCGCGAACTTGATGGACGAGTACTCGGTGTTGAAGCCGCCGACCAGGTCGCCCTCGGACTCCGGCATGTCGAAGGGGGCGCGGTTGGTCTCGCCGACCATCGTGATGATGTAGATGATGAAGGAGACCGGCAGCAGGACGATGTACCAGCGGTCGTGCTGTTGTTCAACGATCGTCGAGGTCGACATCGACCCGGAGTAGAGGAACACCGAGGCGAACGCGGCGCCCATCGCGATCTCGTAGGAGATCATCTGGGCGCAGGAGCGCAGGCCGCCGAGCAGCGGGTAGGTGGAGCCGGAACTCCAGCCCGCCAGCACGATGCCGTAGATGCCGACCGAGGCGACCGCGAGGATGAAGAGCATCGCGATCGGCAGGTCGGTGAGCTGCATCGTGGTGCGCCGGCCGAAGATCGACACCTCGTTGTCGGCGGGCCCGAAGGGGATCACCGCGATCGCCATGAAGGCCGGGATGGCCGCGACGATCGGCGCGAGGATGTAGACCACCTTGTCCGCGCGCTTGACGACGAGGTCTTCCTTGAGCATCAGCTTCACGCCGTCGGCGAGCGACTGGAGCATGCCCCAGGGGCCGTGCCGGTTGGGTCCGACGCGCAGCTGCATCCAGGCGACTACCTTGCGTTCCCAGACGATCGAGAACAGCACGGTGATCATCAGGAACGCGAAGCAGAACACCGCTTTGACGACGACCAGCCACCAGGGGTCTCGGCCGAACATCGAGAGGTCTTCCGCGGCGAGGTACGGGCTCATGCCGTAGGGACTCATGCCTCCACCTCCTTGGGGGCCTCGCCCGCGAGCGTGGCCGGGCCGATGCGGACGAGTGCGCCGGGCAGCGCCCCGGTGTCGGAGGCGACGCCCCCGCCGGTGGAGTTCAGCGGGAGCCAGACCACCCGGTCGGGCATCTCGGTGATCCGCAGCGGGAGTTCGACGGTTCCGCAGCCGCCGGTCACGGCGAGGGCGTCGCCGTCCTTGACGCCCGCCTCGGCGGCCGTGGCGGCCGACACGCGCGCGTGGGCGGCGTGCCGGGTCCCGGCGAGTGCTTCGTCGCCCTCCTGGAGCGCGCCCTGGTCGAGCAGCAGCCGGTGTCCGGCGAGCACGGCCTCCCCGGCGGCCGGCCGGGGCAGCACACCCGCGGTCTCCAGCGGATCGCCGGCCCGCGGCCCGTCCCAGGCACCCAGCCGGTCCAACTCCGCGCGCGTGGTGCGCAGATCGGGCAGACCCAGGTGTACGTCCATGGCGTCGGCCAGCATGTGCAGCACGCGCGCGTCGGTCGGGGCGAGGGTGCGGGTCATCTGGTCGGGCTTGAGCGCGGCGTCGAAGAAGCGGACCCGGCCCTCCCAGTTGAGGAAGGCGCCCGCCTTCTCGGCGACCGCCGCGACCGGGAGGACGACATCGGCGTGCTCGGTGACCTCACTGGGCCGCAGTTCGAGCGACACCAGGAAGCCCACTTCGTGAAGTGCCGCACGCGTGCGTGCCGGATCGGGCAGGTCGCCCGGCTCCACACCGGCGACGAGCAGCGCCCGGAGTTCACCACCGGCGGCGGCTTCGACGATCTGGCCGGCGTCCCGGCCGTAGCGGTGCGGGAGTTCGGCGACACCCCAGGCGACGGCGACCTCGTCCCGCGCGCGCGGGTCGGTGGCCGGACGCCCGCCCGGCAGCAGCGACGGCAGCGCGCCCGCCTCGATCGCACCACGTTCCCCGGCCCGGCGCGGAATCCACACCAGCCGGGAACCGGTCGCGAACGCGGCCCGTACGGCGGCGGTGAGGCCCCCGGCGACGGCGGCCAGCCGCTCGCCGACGACGATCACCGCGCCCTCGGCGCGCAGCGCCTCGGAGGCTGTGGCTCCGTCGTCCTCCAGACCGACCCCGCTGGCGAGCGCGTCCAGCCACTCGGTCTCGGTGCCGGGAGCGGCCGGCAGCAGGATGCCGCCCGCCTTCTCCAGGCCGCGCGTGGCGTGGGTGGCGAGCGCGAACACCCGCTGCCCGTGCGTGCGCGAGGCCTTGCGCAGCCGCAGGAAGACGCCGGGCGCCTCCTCCTCGGACTCGAACCCGACCAGCAGAACGGCGGGCGCCTTCTCCAGGGAGGTGTACGTGACGCCGTTGCCGTCGAGGTCCCGGCCGCGGCCTGCGACCCGGGCGGCCAGGAAGTCGGCCTCCTCGCTGCTGTGCACGCGCGCGCGGAAGTCGATGTCGTTCGTGTCGAGCGCCACGCGCGCGAACTTGCTGTACGCGTAGGCGTCCTCGATGGTGAGGCGGCCGCCGGTCAGGACACCGGTCCTGCTCCGCGCGGCCGACAGGCCCTGGGCGGCGGCCTCCAGGGCCTCCGGCCAGGACGCGGGCTCCAGGACCCCGTCCGCGTTGCGCACCAGGGGCGTCTGCAGCCGGTCGCGCTGCTGCGCGTACCGGAAGCCGAAGCGCCCCTTGTCGCAGATCCACTCCTCGTTGACCTCGGGGTCCACGGCGGCCAGGCGCCGCATGACCTTCCCGCGCCGGTGATCGGTGCGGGTCGCGCAGCCGCCGGAGCAGTGCTCGCACACGGAGGGCGTGGAGACCAGGTCGAAGGGGCGGGAGCGGAATCGGTACGCCGCCGAGGTGAGTGCGCCCACCGGGCAGATCTGGATGGTGTTCCCGGAGAAGTACGACTCGAAGGGGTCGCCCTCACCGGTGCCGATCTGCTGGAGCGCGCCCCGCTCGACCATTTCGATCATCGGGTCGCCCGCGATCTGGTTGGAGAAGCGGGTGCAGCGCGCGCACAGCACGCACCGCTCGCGGTCCAGGAGCACCTGGGTGGAGATCGGGACGGGCTTCTCGTAGGTCCGCTTCCTGCCTTCGAAGCGGGACTCGGCGTTGCCGTGGGACATCGCCTGGTTCTGCAGGGGGCACTCGCCGCCCTTGTCGCAGACCGGGCAGTCCAGCGGGTGGTTGATGAGGAGCAGCTCCATCACACCGTGCTGCGACTTCTCCGCGACCGGCGAGGTGAGCTGGGTCTTGACGACCATGCCGTCCGTGCACGTGATCGTGCAGGACGCCATCGGTTTGCGCTGGCCCTCGACCTCGACGATGCACTGGCGGCAGGCGCCGACGGGGTCGAGGAGGGGATGGTCGCAGAACCTGGGGATCTCGATGCCGAGTTGCTCGGCGGCGCGGATGACCAGGGTGCCCTTGGGCACACTGATCTCGGCGCCGTCGATTGTCAGCGAGACGAGATCCTCGGGCGGGACCGCCGCTTCGCCCCCTCCGGAGGGAGCGCTCGTGGTCACCGTCATGCGTTCACCTCCGTGCGGTCGGCCCAGGCCGTGGACTTGGCCGGGTCGAAGGGGCAGCCCCGGCCCGTGATGTGCTGCTCGTACTCCTCGCGGAAGTACTTGAGCGAGGAGAAGATCGGCGAGGCGGCGCCGTCGCCGAGGGCGCAGAAGGACTTGCCGTTGATGTTGTCGGCGATGTCGTTCAGCTTGTCGAGGTCGGACATGGCGCCCTTGCCGGCCTCGATGTCGCGCAGCAACTGCACGAGCCAGTACGTCCCTTCACGGCACGGTGTGCACTTGCCGCAGGACTCGTGGGCGTAGAACTCGGTCCAGCGGGTGACGGCACGCACGACGCAGGTCGTCTCGTCGAAACATTGCAGAGCTTTGGTGCCGAGCATGGAACCCGCGGCACCCACTCCTTCGTAATCAAGAGGGACGTCGAGGTGCTCGTCGGTGAACATCGGCGTGGAAGACCCGCCCGGCGTCCAGAACTTGAGGCGATGCCCGGCGCGGATGCCGCCGCTCATGTCGAGCAGCTGGCGGAGTGTGATGCCGAGCGGTGCCTCGTACTGACCGGGACTGGTGACATGGCCGCTGAGCGAGTAGAGCGTGAAGCCCGGAGACTTCTCGCTGCCCATCGACCTGAACCATTCCTTGCCTTTTTGCAGAATGGCGGGAACTGACGCGATCGACTCGACGTTATTCACCACAGTCGGGCACGCATAGAGGCCCGCGACCGCAGGGAAAGGGGGACGGAGCCGCGGTTGACCACGGCGGCCTTCGAGCGAGTCGAGCAGCGCGGTCTCCTCACCGCAGATGTACGCGCCCGCGCCCGCGTGCACGGTGAGCTGGAGGTCGAGCCCGCTGCCCAGGACGTTCTCGCCGAGGTAGCCCGCCGCGTAGGCCTCACGCACGGCCTCGTGCAACCGCCGCAATACGGGGACGACTTCACCACGCAGATAGATGAAGGCATGCGACGACCTGATGGCATAACACGCGATGACAATGCCCTCGATGAGGCTGTGCGGGTTCGCGAAGAGGAGCGGGATGTCCTTACAGGTACCCGGCTCCGACTCGTCGGCGTTGACAACTAGATAGTGCGGTTTTCCATCCCCTTGGGGAATGAATTGCCATTTCATTCCGGTGGGGAAGCCGGCGCCACCGCGACCGCGCAGACCGGAGTCCTTCACATACGCGATGAGGTCGTCCGGCGACATGGCGAGCGCCTTGCGGAGCCCCTCGTATCCCTCGTGCCTTCGGTAGACGTCGAGAGTCCAGGACTCGTCCTCGTCCCAGAAGGCCGACAGCACGGGTGCGAGCAGCTTCTCGGGACTGTGGTCTTTCAGTTCGGGTGCCAAGGTCATCACTCCCCCTCCTCGGCGACAGGCCCCGCCGGGTGGGCGGGGTCGGAGGCCGACGTGTCCTGCGGCGCATCGTGCGAACTGAGGTGCTCGGCCGTCGGCGACTGGTCCTGCGGAGCACCGGAGCCCCGCGGATGGACCACGCGCGCGGGTGCGGTCTCTCCCCTGGCCAGGCGGAGGCCCACCAGCGACGCGGGTCCCGCACCGCCGCTCGCCTCGACGGCCCCGGGCCGCTCGTCGGGGAAGCCGGCGAGGATCCGCGCGGTCTCCTTGAAGGTGCACATCGGCGCCCCGCGCGTGGGCTCGACCGAGGCGCCCGCCCGCAGGTCGTCGACGAGGCGACGGGCACTGGCCGGGGTCTGGTTGTCGAAGAACTCCCAGTTGACCATCACCACCGGCGCGAAGTCGCAGGCCGCGTTGCACTCGATGTGCTCCAGGGTGACCTTGCCGTCGTCGGTGGTCTCACCGTTGCCGACGCCCAAGTGCTCCTGGAGCGACTCGAAGATCGCGTCGCCGCCCATCACCGCGCACAGGGTGTTGGTGCAGACCCCGACCTGGTAGTCACCGCTCGGCCGGCGCCGGTACATGGAGTAGAAGGTCGCCACGGCGGCGACCTCGGCCGTCGTCAGGCCCAGCAGGTTCGCGCAGAACTGCTGCCCTGTGCGCGTGACATGCCCCTCCTCCGCCTGCACGAGATGCAGCAACGGCAGGAGGGCCGAGCGGGAGTCCGGGTAGCGGGCGATGATCTCCCGCCCGTCGGCCTCCAGCCGGGCCCGGACGTCGTCCGGGTAGGCGGGCGCGGGCAGTTGGGGCATGCCCAGACTGACGCCCTGCTCCGAAGAACTGGTGGTCACCGGTCGACGCCTCCCATCACGGGGTCGATGGACGCGACGGCGACGATGACGTCGGCGACCTGGCCGCCCTCGCACATCGCCGCCATGGCCTGAAGGTTGGTGAAGGACGGGTCCCTGAAGTGGACCCGGTAGGGGCGGGTGCCTCCGTCGGACACGGCGTGCACCCCGAGTTCGCCCTTGGGCGACTCGACCGCCGCGTACGCCTGTCCCGGCGGCACGCGGAAGCCTTCGGTCACCAGCTTGAAGTGGTGGATCAGGGCCTCCATGGAGGTGCCCATGATCTGCTTGATGTGGTCGAGCGAGTTGCCCAACCCGTCCGGCCCGAGCGCGAGTTGGGCGGGCCAGGCGATCTTCTTGTCCGCGACCATGACCGGGCCGGGCTGCAGCCGGTCCAGGCACTGCTCGACGATCCTGAGCGACTGGCGCATCTCCTCCAGGCGGATGAGGAAGCGGCCGTAGGAGTCGCAGGTGTCGGCGGTCGGGATGTCGAAGTCGTACGTCTCGTAGTCGCAGTACGGCTGCGCCTTGCGCAGGTCGTGCGGGAGCCCCGTGGAGCGAAGGATAGGCCCCGTGGCACCGAGGGCCATGCAGCCGGCCAGGTCGAGGTAACCGACGTCCTGCATACGGGCCTTGAAGATGGGGTTCCCGGTGGCGAGCTTGTCGTACTCGGGGAGGTTCTTCTTCATCTTCTTCACGAACTCGCGGATCTGGTCCACCGCGCCGGGCGGCAGGTCCTGGGCGAGTCCGCCGGGGCGGATGTACGCGTGGTTCATCCGCAGGCCCGTGATGAGCTCGTAGATGTCGAGAATCATTTCACGATCGCGGAATCCGTAGATCATGATCGTGGTGGCGCCGAGTTCCATACCGCCGGTGGCGATGCACACCAGGTGGGAGGACATCCGGTTCAGCTCCATCAGGAGCACCCGGATGATCTTCGTCCGCTCGGTGATCTGCTCCTCGACGCCGAGGAGTTTCTCGACGGCGAGACAGTAGGCGGTCTCGTTGAAGAAGGACGTCAGATAGTCCATGCGCGTCACGAACGTGGTGCCCTGGGTCCACGTGCGGTACTCGAGGTTCTTCTCGATACCGGTGTGGAGGTAGCCGATGCCGCAGCGGGCCTCGGTGACCGTCTCGCCGTCGATCTCCAGGATCAGACGGAGCACACCGTGCGTGGAGGGGTGCTGGGGCCCCATGTTGACGACGATGCGCTCGTCGTCGGCCCGGGCCGCGGACTGGACGACCTCGTCCCAGTCGCCACCGGTGACCGTATATACGGTGCCCTCGGTGGTTTCCCGAGCGGATGCTGACTGCGTGCTCACGAGTACGACCTCCGCTGGTCCGGAGCCGGGATCTGGGCGCCCTTGTACTCGACGGCGATGCCGCCGAGGGGGTAGTCCTTGCGCTGCGGGTGGCCCGGCCAGTCGTCCGGCATCATGATCCGCGTCAGGGCCGGGTGACCGTCGAAGACGATGCCGAAGAAGTCGTACGTCTCGCGCTCGTGCCAGTCGTTGGTCGGATAGACCGAGACCAGGGACGGGATGTGCGGATCGCTGTCCGGGGCGCTGACTTCGAGGCGGATCAGCCGGTTGTGGGTGATCGAGCGCAGGTGGTAGACGGCGTGCAGCTCGCGGCCCTTGTCGTGCAGGTAGTGGACCGCGCTGACGCCGGTGCAGAGTTCGAAGCGCAGGGCCGGGTCGTCGCGCAGGGTCTGGGCGACGCGCAGCAGGTGCTCGCGCTCGATGTGGAAGGTGAGTTCGTCGCGGTCGACGATCGTCTTCTCGATCGCGTTGCCGGGCAGCAGGCCCTGTTCCTCCAGGGCGCCCTCCAACTCGTCGGCGACCTCGTCGAACCATCCGCCGTAGGGCCGGCTCGCCGCTCCCGGCAGGCGGACCGAGCGGACCAGGCCCCCGTAACCGGACGTGTCACCACCGTTGTTGGCGCCGAACATGCCGCGCTGGACGCGGATCTCCTCACCGCCCTCGCCGCGCTGGCCGGGAAGGTTGGAGGCGCTCAGGTCCTTCTCCGGGTTGGCTCCGTTGGTGCCGTTCGCGTCGCTCACCGCAGCAGGCCCTTCATCTCGATGGTGGGCAGTGCCTTGAGCGCCGCCTCCTCCGCCTCGCGGGCCGCCTCCTCGGCGTTCACACCGAGCTTGGAGGTCTGGATCTTGTGGTGGAGCTTGAGGATCGCGTCGATCAGCATCTCGGGCCGTGGCGGGCAGCCCGGGAGGTAGATGTCGACCGGGACGATGTGGTCGACGCCCTGCACGATCGCGTAGTTGTTGAACATGCCGCCCGACGACGCGCAAACGCCCATGGAGATAACCCACTTGGGGTTCGGCATCTGGTCATAGACCTGCCGCAGCACCGGCGCCATCTTCTGGCTGACCCGGCCCGCGACGATCATCAGGTCCGCCTGGCGGGGAGATCCGCGGAAGACCTCCATGCCGAAGCGCGCCAGGTCGTACCGTCCGGCGCCGGTCGTCATCATCTCGATGGCGCAGCAGGCGAGGCCGAACGTGGCCGGGAAGACGGACGCCTTGCGCACCCAGCCCGCGGCCTGCTCGACGGTGGTCAGCAGGAATCCGCTCGGCAGCTTTTCTTCGAGTCCCATGTTCTAAGGCCCCTCAGTCCCATTCCAGGCCGCCGCGCCGCCATACGTACGCGTACGCGACGAAGACGGTGAGCACGAAGAGCAGCATCTCCACGAGCCCGAAAACACCCAGGGCGTCGAAGGTGACGGCCCAGGGGTAGAGGAAGACGATCTCGATATCGAAGACGATGAAGAGCATCGCCGTCAGGTAGTACTTGATGGGGAAGCGCCCGCCGCCGGCCGGCGTGGGGGTCGGCTCGATGCCGCACTCGTACGCTTCGAGCTTGGCCCGGTTGTACCGCTTCGGACCGATCAGCGTGGCCATGACCACGGAGAAGATCGCAAAGCCTGCCCCGAGGGCTCCCAGTACGAGGATGGGCGCATACGCGTTCACCGCTCCTCGCTCCTCTCAGTCGGCACTGACTGCTGGCGATGGCATCGGGTCCGCTTCCGCCTCACGCGCCGCTCAAACCCCGTTCGTCCCAACGAAGATCGCGAACATGTGAAGCAGGTCACAAGCCCAACTGCCTCGCATCTTATGCCCGGCGCTCTGTGATCTGCGACACGGGGTATTACACAAGCTTTGTGATCTCCACCACCTGGCGATGGATCATCACGTCGGACGATCGGCGATCTTCACACGTGAAGCGTCCGACTGATCACCAGAGGTGACATTTCCGCTCGTCACCGCAGGCCGAGGGCGGCATCTCAATATCAAGAGGCTTCCCTTGCATGCAAATTGGAGTTGGACGCGGCGGCTTGGTAGTGGAAGCCCGTTCACACATCAGAGGGAGGCGTGCGGCACGGTGTGGACGCGTGCACACGTTCACGAAGTCACCCGCCCGCGGTACCCACGCAGGACGCACGCATTCCGGTAACCGTTCCGTGACCTCCGCCACACTCATGAGAGGCGCATGAGAACGGGGCTTGGCCACCTGTCCCAACAGGTGGTAGGCGGCGGGCAATTCGGGCGTACCGACGAAAGACCGTGATCACGGCCCTGATCGGTCAGGTCCGCAATGTCCGTTACGGCGTCAATAAGGAACGACACACCCGGGGTTCATGGTGCGCATTGAACAATTGTGGCGCAGCACACGTTTCTTGAAGGTATGGAGGAGCCCCTGATACCGGTTGGTCTCATGTCCCACACCGCTCACATACGCAGCCACCGGAAACCCCGCCGCAGCGCGACGACGAACATCGCCGTGCGTGCCGGAGTTGCCGGTGGCGTTCTCAGCATGGCGGCGGCGGGTGCAGCCTCGGCCAACGCTGCCGAGACGACACAGACCCTGCAACTGCCCACCCTGACCGCCGACCTGGCCACCCAGGTCGCCCAGTCCGCCGAGGCCACGCAGCAGGCCGCGGCGAACTACCAGCTGCAGGCCGAGCGCGACACGGCCGCCGCAAACGCCGCGAAGCAGGCGAAGGCGGACCTCGCGGACGCCAAGAAGAAGGCGGAGGCAAAGAAGAAGGCCCAGGAGGCCGCTCGCAAGGCCGCTGCGGCGCAGGCAGCCTCGCGCAGCTCCGAGCGGACCACCCTGTCCGCTTCGACGTCCACAAGCGCCTCCACGAGCACGAGCACGAGCTCGTCGACGGCCACCGGGTCGGCCGCCGCCATCGTGTCCTTCGTGAAGGCCCAGATCGGCAAGTCCTATGTCCTGGGCGCCACCGGCCCCAGTGCCTACGACTGCTCGGGGCTCGTCGGAGCCGCCTTCAAGCAGGTCGGCATCAGCCTGCCGCGTGTCTCCCAGGACCAGTCGACCGCGGGTACTCAGGTGTCCCTGAGCAACCTGCAGGCCGGCGACATCCTGTACTGGGGCAGCGCGGGCAGTGCCTACCACGTGGCGGTGTACGTGGGCGACGGCATGTTCGTCGGCGCGCAGAACCCCTCCACCGGCATCGTGGAGAGGCCGCTGTCGTACGACATGCCGACCGGTGCGGTGCGGGTGCTCTGAGCCCGCGCACGACGCCGTGAGCATGGGGCCGCTGCCTCGGGGGCAGCGGTCCCCTCGGCGTACCCCGAGCCCGCTCCACGCTCTCCGGGCGTCCCGGGTACCGGAGTTCGCGGCCTCCCGGCCGGAGTTCGGGACTTCCCTGCCGGAGTTCGGGACTTCCCTACCGAAGTTCGCGGCTTCCCTGAAAAGCTTCTGTCCTCAGGTTCGGCTTACCAGACAGCCGAACGCCAAACATGAGGAGAGCAAGCCATGCCACGTGTCTTCGTCCAGGGCAGCCCCGTCGACTCCTACCCCCGGCCCGCACCCGAGGCCCGGCGCGGGTCCGTGCGACGCGTCACCGAGGTCGGTGAAGAGGTCCTGCACCGGCCGAGCCGGGACGTGACCGAGTTCGGGCCCGACCTCGCCGCGCTCATCGACGACATGTTCCTCACCATGTACGTCGCCGAAGGGGCCGGCCTCGCGGCCAACCAAGTGGGCGTCGATCTGCGCCTGTTCGTGTACGACTGCCCCGACGACGACGGTGTCCGACATGTCGGACACATCGTCAACCCGGTGCTGGACCCCCTCGACCCGGCCGGGCGCCGGCTGCTCGACGAGGGCGAGGGCTGCCTGTCGGTGCCGGGTGCGGTGATGGACGTACCGCGTCCGGACCGGGCCGTGGTGCGCGGGCTCGACAAGGACGGCGACCCGCTCGTCGTCGAGGGCACGGGGTACTTCGCGCGCTGCCTCGCCCACGAGACCGACCACGTCAACGGTCAGGTCTATCTGGACCGGCTCTCCAAGCGGGACCGCAAGGAGGCGCTGCGACAGGTGGCGGACCGGCGTGACGAGGTGTTCGCCCGCCGGACCGCCAAGACGAAGGCCCTGACCGCCTGATCACCACCGGGCCCGGGCCCGCCGCTACGCCTTCGGCGCCACCTTGCTCAGCCCGTTGATGATGCGGTCCATCGCGTCGCCGCCCGTGGGGTCGGTGAGGTTGGCCAGCATCTTCAGGGTGAACTTCATCAGCAGGGGGTGCGTCAGGCCTCGCTGGGCCGCGATCTTCATGACCTTCGGGTTGCCGATGAGCTTCACGAAGGCGCGGCCCAGCGTGTAGTAGCCGCCGTAGGTGTCCTTGAGGACCTGCGGGTAGCGCTGCAGGGCCAGTTCGCGGCTCGTGGGGGTCGGGCGGGCGTGGGCCTGGACGATGACGTCGGCGGCGATCTGGCCGGACTCCATGGCGTAGGCGATGCCCTCGCCGTTGAAGGGGTTCACCAGGCCGCCGGCGTCGCCGACCAACAACAACCCCTTCGTGTAGTGGGGCTGGCGGTTGAAGGCCATCGGGAGGGCGGCGCCGCGGATCGGGCCGGTCATGTTCTCGGGGGTGTAGCCCCAGTCCTCGGGCATGGACGCGCACCAGGCCTTCAGGACCTCGCGCCAGTCCAACTCCTTGAAGGAGTCGGAGGTGTTGAGGACACCGAGGCCGACGTTCGAGGTGCCGTCGCCCATGCCGAAGATCCAGCCGTAGCCGGGCAGGAGACGGTCCTCGCCCGAGCCGCGCTTGTCCCACAGTTCCAGCCAGGACTCCAGGTAGTCGTCCTCGTGGCGGGGTGAGGTGAAGTACGTGCGGACCGCGACGCCCATGGGGCGGTCCTCGCGGCGGTGCAGGCCCATCGCGAGGGAGAGGCGGGTGGAGTTGCCGTCGGCGGCGACCACCAGGGGCGCGTGGAAGGTGACTTCGCGTTTCTCCTCGCCGAGCTTGGCGTTGACGCCGGTGATGTGGCCGGTGCGCTCGTCGACGATCGGGGCGCCGACGTTGCAGCGCTCGTAGAGGCGGGCGCCGGCCTTCTGGGCGTTGTGGGCGAGCTGCTCGTCGAAGTCGTCGCGCTTGCGGACGAGGCCGTAGTCCGGGAAGGAGGCGAGTTCCGGCCAGTCCAGCTGGAGGCGCACCCCTCCGCCGATGATGCGCAGGCCCTTGTTGCGCAGCCAGCCGGCCTCCTCGGAGATGTCGATGCCCATGGCCACGAGCTGCTTGGTGGCGCGCGGGGTGAGGCCGTCGCCGCACACCTTCTCGCGCGGGAACTCGGTCTTCTCCAGCAGGAGTACGTCGAGTCCGGACTTGGCGAGGTGGTAGGCGGTGGCGGAGCCGGCTGGCCCCGCGCCGACGACGATCACATCGGCGGTGTTTTCGGAGAGGGGCTCGGTCACGGCGGGATCTCCCCAAGTTCGCAATCTGCGTGCCGACCGGCACTGGACATGGGCAGTCTATTCAGCGCCACTGATCACCAGGCTGAAGGGCTGCCCCGTGAACCGAGCTCTCCCCGCAGTACGGCTGCGTGTCCCGACCGACGAGGACGCCGTGGCCTGGCACCGGGCCTTCGACCACCCGGACGTCATGGAGTTCCACGGCGGCAAGGCCGCGGAGCTGTCCGTCTACGAGGAGCTCACCGCCCGCCAGCGCCGGCACGACGCGGAGCGCGGTTTCTGCCTGTGGACCATGCTCGACGACACGGACCGGGTGATCGGCTTCACCGGCGCCCAGCCGTGGCCGCAGGACTGGGGACCGAAGGGCGAGATCGAGATCGGCTGGCGGCTGGGACGGGAGTTCTGGGGCCAGGGGTACGCCACCGCGGCGGCGGAGCTGACGGTGGAGCGGGTGCGCGCGGCCGGGGTGCCGAGCGTGGTGGCGATGGTGCTGGCCCGCAACACCCGGTCCATCGCGGTGACCAGACGGCTGGGCATGCACCTCGCCGAGGTCTTCACCACGCCCTCGCGCGAGGAGGAGGGCCACTGCTACCGGCTCGAACTGTAACTCAGAGTAACTGTCAGCTACAGAACGACACTTGATGCTTCCGGTCGGGACCGGACCGGGGTTACCCTTCCGGTACCGCTGGGGGTGACATCTGTGCGCATAACACCCAAAACACCTGAAGTGCGCGTGCCACGGCTCGTCGGCCTGATGGCCGTGGACGCGCGCGAGACGGCCCAGTCGCGCGGGCTGTTCATCAACTCGCCGGACCGGCCCGACTTCCATCTCGCCGTCGTCGACTACGTCGTACGGCAGTACCCGCAGCCCGACGCCGAGGTGCCGCGGGACTCCGTGATCTACGTCTGGTTCGACTTCGGCGAGGGGGACGGCGGGGGCGGTATGCGCGAGCCGCGCATACCCCGGCCGCCGAGCGGCGGGATGCAGCGCGAGCTGGACGAGCCGCCGGGCGACGCCTTCTTCGAGACGGTGATCAGGTAAGAGGGGGCCGAGCAGGGGGCTAAGAGGGCGTCGGCCAGGGGGCTGAGAGCGGCCGCGCGGGCGCGCTCGGGCACCCCGACGTCACCCGCCCCCGAAGCCCTGCTCAAGACGTCGCCCGCGAAGCCCTACTCAGGCCCCGCCGCCGAAGCCCCGCTCAAAACCCCGCCCGCGAAGCCGTACTCAGGCCTGCTTGAAGCCCCGGTGCAGGGCCACGATTCCGCCGCTCAGGTTGCGATAGGCGACCTTCGACCAGCCGGCCTTGCGCAGGCGCTCGGCCAGCGCGGGCTGGTCGGGCCAGGCGCGGATGGACTCGGCGAGGTAGACATACGCGTCCGGGTTCGAGGAGACGGTCCGGGCGACCGGCGGCAGCGCGCGCATCAGGTACTCGGTGTAGACCGTGCGGAAGGGCGCCCACGTCGGGTGCGAGAACTCGCAGATCACCACCCGGCCGCCGGGCTTGGTCACCCGGTACAGCTCGCGCAGCGCGGTGTCCGTGTCCTGGACGTTGCGCAGCCCGAAGGAGATGGTCACGGCGTCGAACGTGTCGTCCTTGAACGGCAGCTTCGTCGCGTCGCCGGCCGTGAGCGGCAGCCAGGGGTGGCGCTTCTTGCCGACCTGGAGCATGCCGAGGGAGAAGTCGCAGGGCACGACATAGGCGCCGCTGCGGGCGAAGGGGAGCGACGAGGTCGCCGTACCGGCGGCGAGGTCCAGGATCTTCTGCGCGGGGCGGGCGTCGACCGCCTTCGTGACCTCCTTGCGCCATCGGCGGTCCTGGCCGAGCGACAGCACGTCGTTGGTGAGGTCGTACCGTTCCGCCACGTCGTCGAACATCGAGGCGACTTCGTGCGGCTGCTTGTCCAGGGATGCGCGGGTCACGCGCCCATTGTGGCAGTACGGACCGGGCACACCGAAGGCGCCCGGCCCGTACGGCCCCACTTACATCCCGCCTATATCCGGTTCACGACGGCAGCAGTCTGGGTTTCTTCTTCGCCGCCACGTCCTCCACCCAGCCGCAGAGCACGATGAACACGGCGATCAGGATCCAGCCGATACCGAACATGAACCACTGGCTCCCCAGCGGCAGCCACTTCTCGAAGGCGGGTACCTTCCAGAACTGGTCGGTCAGCGGCACGGCGAGCACCAGCGCGATCTCGTGCCAGAGATAGATCGTCACGGCCCGCGCGTTGAAGATCGTGACGATCCGGTCCAGCCGCTTGAAGCGGGTCAGCCAGGCGAAGTCGATGTTGAAGTACGCCTTGGCCCACATCAGGAGCATGACGTAGCCGGCCGACCAGAAGGTCTGGGCGAGCGGGCTCTCGTCCAGGTCGTAGGTGCCGCCGGCCTCGGCCTGGTGCGTGAAGGCGTACCAGCCGCCGAAGGCGATCGCGGCGACCGACAGGGTCACCACCAGGAAGGGCTTCAGCCGCTGGAGCACGCCGTCGCGGTGCGCGAAGCCGAGGATCCAGCAGAAGAGGTACGTCGACAGGTCCCAGAGGGCGTTGCCGAAGCGGTTGTCCGGCCCCGCCCACACGAACTTGAGGACCACGATCGGCACGAGGGTCAGCAGCAGCACCGGGATCGGCGCCTTGCGGAAGATCCACAGCAGGGCGGGCGAGAGCAGCACGAACCAGAGGTACGTCCGCAGGTACCAGAGGATCTCCCAGGCCTGCAGACCCCAGGCGTTGCCCGGCGGGTCACCGACCGGCACCACCCAGAAGACGATCTGCCAGCCCGGCATCCAGTCGTGGATCATCATCGCCACGACCACGAAGAAGCCCCAGAACCAGAACGGCGGCAGCAACCGCCGCATCCGGCTCTTGACCACCTTGACCGCGGGCCGCTCCAGCGACTTCGCCATCAGCGTCCCGGCCAGCCCGAACATGATCCCCATGGAGGGGAACACCATCCCGCACCAGGCCCACCCGAAGGTGTGGTAGGTCACGACCCGGATCAGCGCGACGGCCCGCAGGGTGTCGAAGTACCGGTCCCGGCCCGCCTTTTGGGGCACGGGACCGGGCTTCTCGACAACCTCCGCGACGGCCTCCGCCGCCACCGGCTCCGGCTCGGACCCCGGCTCCGGATCCACCGAGGGCAGCGTCGCCGTCTCCTCTACGACGCCCGCCCCCGCGCCCTGCCCGTAGTCCGTCGCCGCGTACTGCTGCGGATACGGCTGCTGTTGGGGATACGGCTGTTGTTGGGGATACGGCTGCTGTTGGGGATGTGGCTGCTGCTGATCCGGGTACGGCTGCTGGGGCTGACCGTACGGCTGCGGCTGGCCGTATCCCTCGTAGCCGTACGGCTGTTGGGGCTGTTGGGGCTGCCCGTAGCCGCCGCCGTATCCCTGCTGCTGCTCCCAACTCATCAGTTCGCCCCCGCCGGTGTGCCGACCTCGCCGGTGCGCTTGAGTTTCTGCCAGCGCAGCCGGCCGCCGGTCAGGGCGGTGATGCTGGAGTGGATGAGGACCAGGTACATCATCTGGCGGTAGGCCAGTTGCTGGAGCGGCATCATCAGCAGGTAGCGGTACTTCTCCCGGTCCAGCCTGAACGCGTAGGCGGCGCAGAAGAGTTGGATGGCGAGCACCGCGAACCACATCCCGAGGGACGCCCAGAAGTCGACGAAGATCATCGAGTAGACGGTGAAGACGTCGATCAGCGGGGCGAAGACCGGCGTGATGATCTGGAAGATGACCACCAGAGGCATGCCGACCCGGCCGAAGCGGCCCGAAGGACCCTTGTCCGTAAGGGACTTGCGGTGCTTCCACAGCGCCTGCATGGTGCCGTAGGACCAGCGGTAGCGCTGCGACCAGAGCTGCTTGAGGGAGGCCGGGGCCTCGGTCCAGGCCCTGGCGTGCTCCTGGTAGACGACCCGCCAGCCCTCGCGGTGCAGGGCGATGGTGATGTCGGTGTCCTCGGCGAGGGTGTCCTCGCTCATGCCGCCCACGGCGAGCACCGCCTCACGGCGGAACGCGCCGATCGCGCCCGGGATGGTGGGCATACAGCGCAGCAGGTCGTACATGCGGCGGTCGAGGTTGAAGCCCATCACGTACTCGATGTGCTGCCAGGCGCCGATGATCGTGTTGCGGTTGCCGACCTTGGCGTTGCCCGCGACCGCGCCGACCTCGGGATCGGCGAAGGGCTGCACCAACTGCCGTACGGTGTCGGGCTCGAAGACGGTGTCGCCGTCCATCATCACGACGATGTCGTAACTCGCGCTGCGCACACCGTTGTTGAGGGCGGCCGGCTTGCCCGCGTTCTCCTGGCGGATGACCCGGACGTTCGTCATGCCGAAGGAGCGGGCCGCCTCGCGGGCGATCTCGGAGGTGCCGTCCGAGGAGCCGTCGTCGACGACGATGACCTCGATCGGGTGGGTGCTCTTCGCCAGCGACTCAAGGGTGTTGGCGATGCACTCCTTCTCGTTGTACGCCGGGACGATCACCGTCACCGGGCGGGTGACCGTGGGTCCCCAGCTGAACCGGCGTTTGTTGCGCTGTCTGTAGTGGCGCCGGGCGAGGATCAGCATCATCCCGAAGCGGCCCATGACGGCGACGCCGACGACGGTGAGGCCTGCCGCAAGTCCCGGCACCACCCACTCGGCGACCTTGACGGCGTAGATGAGCGCCTTGCCCTCGTAGAGGGTCATGCCGGTGGCCTCGCGGTGGGCGCCCTGGAGGACGGAGGTCCGCCGCGTGCCGTTCTGGTTGCCGGTCCCGGTGCCGCCGACGGCCGATCCGACCGTCTGGCCGCCGCCGGGCGCGGTGCCGCCGGGCGCGCCCGTGGGTGCGGCGGAGGGAGCCGCCGAGGGCTGCGCGCCGACCGCGACCGTGCCGGTGCTCGTCCCGGCGGCGGCACCCGCGGCGGCGCCCGCACCGGTCCCGCTCGCCCGCTCGGCGGCGGTGTTCTTGGCGATGGCACCGCTCACGGTGGTGAACGTGTAGCCCTTCGCCTTCATCTTCGCGATGTACGTGGGCAGCGCCTTCATGGTCTGCGAGCGCACACCACCGGCGTCGTGGAAGAGCACCGAGGAGCCCGAAGTCCCGGACGGCGTCGCCCACTTGATGATCTTCGCGACGCCGGGCTGCTTCCAGTCGTCGCTGTCGGTGTCGACGAAGACGCTCGTGTAGCCGTCGGTGCCGAGCTTCTTGTAGACGGGGTAGCTGTAGTTGTCGATGGCGTCCGTCTCCGAGGAGTACGGCGCGCGGAACAGCGTCGTCGTGATGCCGGCCGCACCGGCCAGCGCGAGCTGTGTCTGTTCCATCTCCCGCTTGATGCGGGCGTCGCTCTGGTAGGAGAGGTCGACGTGGGTGAAGGTGTGGATGCCCACCTCTTCGCCCTGCTCAACCATCTGCTTCACGATGTCCGGGTAGCGCGAGACCATCGAGCCCACCAGGAAGAACGTGGCCGGGACGTCGTACTTCTTGAGGATCTTCAGGACGGTGGGCGTGTAGGTGGGGTTCGGGCCGTCGTCGAACGTGAGGACGATGGTCTTCTTCGCGATGGTCTGGGTGACCGGCTTGCCGTTGCGGAAGGTCAGGATCGGGCCGCCGTTGAGGACCTTGTCGGGGACCTTGCTGGCGCTCGCCCCGTCCCGGACGCGCTGGTCGCCGCCGACTTCCGCGCGCAGGTAGCCGTCGAGCAGCATCACGCAGGTGAGGCCGAGGAGAAGCAGCAGGGCGAGGATCACTCGGGGTTTCTGCAGTGCGGCGGCCTTGCCGGCCGCGCGCTCCATCCGAGTGGGGGCGCGCCGGCGCCCGCGTGAGGGAGTCGTCGTAGTCATGGCTGCGGAGGCACTCCGGTCAGTGTGCGGTGGCGGAGGAGGACGGGGCCGCGCCCGTGGGGGCGCCCGAGGGGATGTCGGTCGGGGCGCCCGTCGGAACACCGGAGGGCGCTACGCCGCCTCTGCCACCGTCGGGGCCGTAGCCACCGCCGGGAGCCGAACCGGCCTGGCCGCCGCCGAACGGCAGCAGCGAGGAGGGGTTGATCGAGATGCCCCAGCCCATGAACGCCATGCCGAGTACGAACACGTACCCCAGGCTGAGGGCGCCCATGAGGAGGCCGATCCGGCGCAGCACCTTTGACCGGCGGCCGGAGTTGTCAACGAACACGGGGCCTTCTATGGACCCGTTGCCGCCTTTGCGGCGGCGACCCCGCGCAGAGGCGCGGTTTTCGATGGCGGACTCGGATTGCATTCCCCAGACATTAGGCGGCCTTTATGTGACCGAAACTCTGGTTCTCTTGTGAGCCCGCCAAGAAAAATGCCGAAGCCTGTCCGTTCCCTTAGAGAAACCAGGAAGCGCCTTATGAACGGCCAGTGTCGGTAGTGTCCTCGATATTCCGCTTCGTCGCCCGACTTGACCGTTTCGCGCATCGGCGCCCGTGGGTTTCCTATGTTTTCTCTGTCTTCGTAAGACACAGCCCCATGTGCTTCATTTAGGCTTCGGAAACCGACTCTGTTTCCATCCTGAGACAGAAATCACCGTCCTGAGACGGAAAGGGTGCATGCTCATATGAGGAGTTTCCTGAAACCGGCGGCCGGGCTCACCTGCTTGTTTGCCCTCGCGGTCACCGGATGCTCCTCGAGCTCCGACGACTCGTCGGACTCGGCCCCCAAAGCGACGGAGAGCGCTGCGTCGACACCGTCGTCGACCCCTTCTTCGTCGGCTTCGTCGGGCTCCACCTCGACCACGTCCTACGCCCCGTACGTCAGCGTCACGACCGCCGCCGACATGGACGGTTCGGGGTCCCCGACGACGTACAACCTCGCCTTCGCCATCGCCAAGGGCAGCACCTGCACGCCGGAGTGGAACGGCACGACCGCGATCGACAACGCGGCCGTGACATCCAGGATCTCGGCACTCAAGGAGTCCGGGGCCACCGTCCGCGTGTCCTTCGGCGGGGCCTCGGGCAAGGAGCTGGCGGAGACCTGCACCAGCGCGACCGCCCTCGCGAAGGCCTACGGCGAGGCGCTGGACGCGGCCGGTTCGACCCAGGCCGACTTCGACATCGAGGGCGACGCGCTGACCGACTCGACCTCGGTCGCCCTGCGCTCGAAGGCGATAGCCCTGCTCCAGAAGGAACGCAGCGGCCTCAAGGTCTCCTTCACCCTGCCCGTGATGCCGTCCGGCCTCGACTCCGACAGCCTGGCGCTGCTGGAGTCCGCCAACGACAACGCGGTCGAGGTCTCCACGGTCAACATCATGACGATGAACTACGGCGAGACGTACACCGCCGACATGGGCGACTACGCGATCACCTCGGCCACGGCCACGCACACCCAGCTGAAGAAGGTCTTCGGACTGTCGGACGCGGGTGCCTGGCAGGGGATGGCGCTCACGTCGATGATCGGCGTGAACGACGTCTCCGGCGAGACGTTCTCCCTCTCGGACGCGGCGCAGGTACGGACGTTCGCCGAGGAGAAGAAGATCGCGTGGGTGTCCATGTGGTCTGCGTTCCGGGATCAGCAGTGTGAGAGCGGGTCGTCCGACGATGATGCGGCGACTGACTGCAGTGGGGTGACGCAGAGTTCGGGGGCGTTCGCGGAGGCGTTCGCGGGGTGACCTGGTGCGTTGTTGGCCGGCGGCCCGTTGTAGCTGGTCGCGCCCGCGCGGCGGAGCCGCGAATGTCACAGCCCCGCACCCCTGAAAGAGCTGACCTCAGCGGCGTCTGTGAACTAGCCGGCCTGCGCATACCGTTGCGACGCAGGTGCCCGTCCCGTCGAATACGGCGAGGTCGGCGCGGGCGCTCTCTCTGATCAACGGCAGTTGCTCACACGGGAGTACGACCACGTCGTTCCGGGCAGCCGCCGCCCGGAGTTCGGGCGAGTCGGCGTGCTCCGCCAGGACAGCGGTCGCACCCGTCTTCAGTACGGCGTGGATGCGCTCACGCGGGCTCGGTGCCTCCGGGAGCGGGCCCTCGTGGACGCGGGCCGGACCGAGGACACCCGGCCAACTCCGCACCCGCGCACCGGGAAACCGCTCCTGGACCTCTGTCAGTGTCCCCACACCGGCAATCCGCCCGCCCTCGACGGCGACGGCCCCGCGCTTGATCGGCGCGGGGTCGTCCCAGGTGTGGCGGACCTCGTCCGCCGTGTGAATCGTCAGCACAGGCAGGTCAGTTGGCCGACAGGAGCTTCAACTCCGGGTGAGCCGTGCCGCCTTCGATCGCCGTCGACGAGATGTGCGACATGACCCGCTCGTCGACCGGGTCGTTCGCCGGGTCTTCGTGGACGACGATGTGCTCGTACGTCGTGGTCCGCTGGGCGGGAACGCGGCCCGCCTTGCGGATCAGGTCGATGATCTCCATGCGGTTGGAGCGGTGCTTGGCGCCGGCCGAGGAGACGACGTTCTCCTCCAGCATGATCGAGCCGAGGTCGTCCGCGCCGTAGTGCAGGGAGAGTTGGCCGACCTCCTTGCCGGTCGTGAGCCAACTGCCCTGGATGTGGGCGACGTTGTCCATGAAGAGGCGGGCGATGGCGATCATGCGCAGGTACTCGAAGAGCGTGGCCTGCGTGCGGCCCTTCAGGTGGTTGTTCTCGGGCTGGTAGGTGTACGGGATGAAGGCCCGGAAACCCCCGGTCCGGTCCTGTACGTCACGGATCATCCGCAGGTGCTCGATGCGCTCGGCGTTGGTCTCGCCGGTGCCCATGAGCATCGTCGACGTGGACTCGACGCCCAGGTTGTGCGCCGCCTCCATGATCTCCAGCCAGCGCTCGCCGGACTCCTTGAGCGGCGCGATGGCCTTGCGGGGGCGGGCCGGGAGCAGCTCGGCGCCGGCGCCCGCGAAGGAGTCGAGCCCGGCCGCGTGGATCCGGGTGATGGCCTCTTCGGCCGACACCCCGCTGATCCGGGCCATGTGCTCGACCTCGGACGCGCCGAGGGAGTGGATGACCAGCTGGGGGTACGCGCCCTTGATCGCGGCGAAGTGCTTCTCGTAGTACTCGACGCCGAAGTCCGGGTGGTGCCCGCCCTGGAACATGATCTGCGTACCGCCGAGTTCGACGGTCTCGGCGCAGCGCCGCAGGATGTCGTCGAGGTCCCGCGTCCAGCCCTTGGCGGTGTCCTTGGGCGCTGCGTAGAACGCGCAGAACTTGCACGCCGTGACGCACACGTTCGTGTAGTTGATGTTCCGCTCGATGATGTACGTCGCGATGTGCTCCGTACCCGCGTACCGACGCTTGCGTACGGCGTCGGCGGCGGCGCCGAGCGCGTGCAGCGGGGCGTCGCGGTAGAGGTCGAGGGCCTCTTCGGGGGTGATACGCCCGCCCTCGGCGGCACGGTCGAGGACGGACTGAAGCTCGGCCTTCTCGGTCACCGGGAGGTCCCTTTCGTCAAGGGTTGCGGACGGGCAGCGGTTGCTGACAGACCTTGTCAGCCTACGCCAGCCGATTTCCCGCCCCGACCTCAGGCCGTGTACGCGCCGACCAGCAGCCCGAGGAAGGCACCGGCGAGCAGAAACGGCCCAAAGGGGACGACGATCCCCCGGCCGCCCCGCCGCCTCCAGGCCGCGAAACCCCCGTAGACCGCCCTGAACAGGAACCCCGCGAACGCGCCCAGCATCACCGTCGGCCACCCGTACCACCCGAGCACGACCCCCGCCCCGACCGCGAGCCTCACCTCACCGAGGCCCAGACCACCACCGCCGGAGTCGAGGCGGGTCAACGCGAAGTACCCGGCGCCTAGCGCGAGGCCGCCGCGCAACGCGGTCGTCCAGTGCCCGGCGTGCTCGGGCACGAAGGTGACGACACCGAGGAGTGCGAGCGCGGCACCGGCGAGGGGGAGCGCCAGGTCGACGCCGGCGGACAGGACGGCGACGGGCGCGAGCAGCAGCCACACGGCCAGCTCGGGCCGCGTACCGGTGGCGGCGGCGAGGGCGACGCACACCAGCACGACAAGGAGAGCGGTACCCACACCGCGCCGGCCGACCCGCGCCACCACCGCCCCCGCGAGGGCGCCCCACACCCCCGCGAGGGCAATCAGTAGTTGGTCGTAGTCCATTCGACGGCCCCGACGCCTACTTGACCTTGGACAACCGGGCGGTCGGGGAGCCCTCGGCGGAACTGTCCGACACGTATTTGAGGTCGTCGCCGACGGGGGTGAGGGTGACCGTGTGGGCGGCCTGGTTGCAGACGTCGCGGTTCGACGTCGCGCCCGCGGCCGAGGCGACGAGCCTGGTCTTCGTGACCTGCTTCAGGGTCAGTACGTCGTCGCAGACGCCGCCGAGCTGGTCGGTCTGGCGGAGGATGCCCAACCGCTGCCCCACGCCCACCTTGGCGATCGTGATCCGGAAGGTCCCGTCGGGGAGCGTGCCGCCCAGCGCGGTGCCCTCGCCCTGCCAGGTGCCGAGGTAGGCGTCGGGGACGGACTGGAGCGAGGACCCGTCACCCGCGCTCGGCACGCTGCTCGCCGTAGAAGTAGAAGTAGAAGTAGAAGTAGAAGCGGAAGCGGAAGGAGAGGAAGAGGTGGGGATCGTGCCCGCCGAGGAATCCGTGCCCTTGCCGTCCGGCTGCAACCAGTACAGCCACACCGGCACCAGCGTCACCACCGCCAGCGCCCCGGCGATGGAGAGCGCCACCGCGCAACCGACCCTGCGGCCACGCCCGTTGGGGCCCGGAGCCGCCGTGGCCGCGACGGAGACGGAGAGCTTTCCGGGGCGATGACCGGAGGCCGGGGGGACGGTGTCGTACGGGGGCGCGTCACGGGGTTCGGGCACGAACCCGGGTGGCCCGGCAGGTGACTTGGGCATCACCGGCGCCGGCCCGAACGCCCCGGCCTCGGCGGTACCGACCCCGGCTC